>JAUXFX010000171.1 GCA_030622635.1 Bacteroidota bacterium | reverse complement strand
GTTTTCCTTTAAATGTTCCGTTCCAGCCAAAAGAAATATTTTTGGATTCAAAAATCAGTGTTCCCCAGCGGTCATAAATAAGCATTTGGAAAGATTCAATGTTTTCTGAATTGGTTACTGCTTTAAACTCATCATTCAATCCGTCACCATTGGGTGAAAAGGCATTTGGCAAATAAATCCTGATATCAGGTATGGGTTCCGGCGGTGTGGAAAAAAGCACAAACACTGAATCTCCTCCCATACATCCTTGCTGTGATTCAATTTCTACAGCATACCAGCCATTTTTATCTACCGTAATAATCTGTGTTGAATCTCCGGTATTCCATAAATAATACAGAAAGCCAGCTCCTGCATCAAGGTCAACAGGGTCTTCCGTAAAAATGGTATCCTGTCCTGCAAAAGCAGGGATTGGAGTGGGGTAAACTATCACATCAACAGAGGTATCTGCCTGGCAGTTGGCAGTGTCAACAACCGTTAAATAATAGATGCCGGATTGGTTGGGCTGAATGTTGTTTAACCTGTATATGAAGTAACTGCTGGTATCTCCTGACGGGTTAGTCCAAAGATAAGTAACCTCTCCATTGCTGGATAAAACTATTGGAGTGAGAAATACCTGCTCTCCCTGGCAAGCTTCCACAACACTATTCAGCGACAATGTTACCTCTTTATATATTTTTACATTTCCTACATAATAATCCACTGGAATTTGCTGAGCTTCCTGATTAAGGAAAAAGCTCGCACCGGGTTCTCCGTCCCATTCAACCTGGCTGATGCCGGGATTCAGAGAGGAGAATACAAGGTCAGCCATTACAGAGCCGTCTGGCAAAGTAAGAGAAGATGATGCCCAATTCAGTTCAATTTTTCCTTCTGCAGGGAATAACAGAGCATTTAATGAATCTTCCAGTTGCGGATGGGCATTGGCAAAACCCTGGCATTCCAGAAGGTTTTTGTTAAACAGCAGTATAGCCCTGAATGTGGCTACATCATTAAATTGGTTAACGATTAGCGGAACATAAGCTGCATTGCCCGGACATACTTCATCATCACCGGCAATTGCCTCTAGGTGGATAGTGATTTCTTCGGTTACTTCCACTATAAATGTAGTATCACAATCGTATTCATCCATCACAATGCAGGTATAAAATCCGGGGAAAAGATAGGTAAATAAACCGTCATTGATTTGAAAATTCGCACCATTGTCGTTTGAATAGAAAAGGGTGTCGCTATTGCCCGATGCAATAATATTGATGGTTCCGTCATTCTGTCCGATGGAAGCAGGAGTAATTTGTACATCAGTTACCTGTGGTCCCGGAATATTTTCAAGTATGATAGGATTATTGATGTAAACGTCCTGGCAATCCGTAGAATCTTTTACTCTAACAGCGTAAGTTCCTGAAGATAAACCCATGAAAATACCCTGGTTGGTATAATAAGTAGAGCCATTATCAATTGAATAAAACAGCATAGTACCTAATCCTGATGTTGCAGTGATGATAATGCTTCCATCCTGCTGTCCGCAGTGTTCCTGTGTATAATTAACTTCCTGTATCAGCACATCGCCTGCATCATAAATTGTATAAGGTCCGAATTCAGTCAAACAATCGTTGCCATCTGTAACCTGCAAAGTATAATTTCCAACAGGCAAATGAAATATGTCTATGGTATTTGCGATTGGATTACCAATGTCATCAACCCATTGATATTGAAAAGGTGGATTTCCGGAAACAGTTAGCCCGCGGATCACACCCATGCTTCCGCCGCAGGTGGTAGGAATAATTTCAAGATTTTGAGTATCAATAACAGCCGGAGGAAAACATCCAACATAAATTGAATCAAAAGCAAAACATCCTGCTTCACTCTGCACCCTGACCCAATACCATCCTGAATCCGAAACTATGATCTGGCTTATTCCGAACTGCCCGGTGCTCCATGAATATGAATGCGGTCCACATTCTGCATCCAGCACAATTTCCTGACCGTTGCAAATTGTGGTATCCGGGCCAAGGTTTGGTTCGGGCAAAGGATGGATAATGACCTCTTGGGTAACGGTCTTTTCCAGCAGGCCGGAGTAAACAGTAAGGTCAACGAAAAAGGTTCCTGCATGGGAAAAAGTATAGGAAGGGTTAAAAAGCGTGGATGTATCATATGGTTGGTTGGGAAAATCATTGAAATCCCAAAAAACAGAATCTATGCCATTGGTCTCTGTTATCTCAAAGGTGGTGGCATCGCCTACACAATTATTTTGGGTGGTGAAAGTGGGGTCGTTCAGGTAGGACTGGATAAAGGAGGGGAGTCCTCCTGTTGTTAACCTGCCTTCGAGATTGATGGCATCATGCTCAAAATCACAGAATACCCCTACATTGTTGGGCTGATGGATAACACTTAAATAGGGTCCTCCCATGCTACAGTATATTTTACCATCGGGAGCCAATTGTAAAGCACCTCCCGGAGTTGCATTAAAAATTACAACTTCCGATTCCAGTATTTCCTGGGGGCTGCCGGCATTAAGGTCGTATTGAACAAGGTTATTTATACCGTTTAAGTATAGTTTTGAATTATCCGGTGAAAATTCCACACCATAATAATCACTGATCCCGGTGTTATGTACCAAATTGTCATCGTTTACCATTCCCGTTTCATTGTCGAAATCCATCAAATCGAAAAACCCTGACAAGTCTATTGCAGAGGCTACTTTTTTACCATTGGGGGAAATTTTCATATAACCGCTAGAAACATCAAAAACCGAACCCGCCTGACTGATAACAGGTGTATGGTGAAGGCTGTCGCTGGTTACGAGGTAGGCATAATAATAATCGCTATAATACTTATGGGCAAGCACCCATACATCGCTGCCATTGGCATGGCTTACAGCACTCAGGTGAAAGCTTGAGTTGGGAAAAAGTAAAATCCCTTTTAATGAGTCTACCACAGCACCAAGGCCATTATCCATATCCATATCAATAAGTGAGTATTGAAAAAAATATTGCCAGGCATTAGCGTCCCATCCAATATTAAAGTAATAGTACAATTGATTATTGTCGGGTTTGGGAACGATCATCGCACCTTGAGAAGAATTGTCCCCCATATCCTGCCCGTTTTGCATTGGTCCGTGGTTTTTATTCCAAATATCTACACCATTAGAATAAAAAAACAAGTTGCCGCTGCTGTCGGCAATACTGGCAGTACCACTGCAGTTACCTGAAGTAGTAGTCATTTGGCTGTTAAGCAAAGCAACGGGTGGGCTTCCCTGGTTGAAATCAACTCCGGCCTTATTTCCAAAATACCAGATATTGGCTTCCTTGCCCTGGGGGTATGCTTGTAGGTGAAGTAATACAAGAAAAATAATGAACAGTAAGGAAGCGACAAATACCGGCCTGTTTATAGGTGTTATTTGAAACAAATGTCGTTCGCTCATATACATGATTCTTTATTTGTTGGTATAATAATTTTATAAAAGTACATAAAATTATTGAGTACTTGCAAGTGTTTGATATTTGAAATTTGTTTTTTGAAATTTGAAAACCTGCCAGCTCAAAAAAAGAGTTGGCAGGTTAGTGACCTTCCAACTCTTGTAGATATCGTAGTTATACCGATAAAAAACAAATAAAAATCAAATTTTTTTTATAAGTTTGTGTTCTGGCGATTTCTGTTTTTTCATTTGTTCAATATATTTGTCAAGCAAATACAGCCTTATTAAAAATTCGGTATCTTTGCACCAAGTTATACCACGTACTTAAGTTTGACGGATGGAGGATACTACGAGACGGTATCAAATGTACAAAGGTCTTTCCCCCCTCCTTCGCCAAATTACGTAATTTATTATGAAAAAATCTAATTTTGCAAACATATAAGGTTTAAAACAGTAAATATAACAAGTGGCAGACAGCAGTTTGCAGTGGCAGAGTATCCTCACTGCAAACTGCCACTTCTGCTATTAATTGTCTATAAATTCACACAGAAGGTGGCTTTAATTTTAAACTTAATTAAAAAATAAATTAATATCTTTATTGAACTGAATAATTACAAATTTTGAACATCAAACATATATCATATATAATTGTTATAATAATTTTTTTATTAAACAGTTTTATTTACTCCCAAAACGATTTCACAGACAATATCTTTTATCCTGAAAAAATTAATAAGAAGAGATTAACTGCTGTTATTGCTACAGGTGGTGCTTTATATGCCGGCTCAATGATTGGATTATACAGCATGTGGTATAAAGATTATCCTCAAACCACTTTTCATTTTTTTAATGATAATAAAGAATGGCTTTATATGGATAAAATAGGTCATACTTTCAGTTCGTATTACTTGGGGAGAATTGGTTATGAAGCATTGCGGTGGTCAGGGGTGAGTGAGAAAAAATCAATTTGGTATGGTGGAATGCTGGGATTCGTGTTCCTGTTGAATGTTGAAATATTTGATGGTTTTTCGGCAGAATGGGGTGCCTCAACAGGTGATGTGATTGCCAACGGACTTGGTACGGCTTTATTCATCGGACAACAATTAACTTGGAGTGAGCAACGGTTTCTGATTAAATTCTCTTTTCATCAAACAGAATATCCGCAATACCGCCCTGATCTGCTGGGAAAAAATCTTATCCAGGAAATTATTAAAGATTACAATGGCGAAACTTTCTGGCTTTCAGGTAATATTCATTCATTTTTAAGGAAAGAATCCAAATTTCCGAAATGGATTAATATTGCTTTTGGATATGGTGCAGAAGGAATGACAGGAGCAACCGGCAATCCGCCGGAATATGAGGGACAACCAATACCGCAATTTGACCGTTACAGACAGTTTTATTTTTCACTCGATGTGGATTATACAAGAATCAAAACAAGGTCAAAAGTTTTAAAAATGTTTTTTACTGTAATCAGTTTTATAAAGATACCTTTTCCAACTCTTGAATATAACTCAAAAGACGGTTTGAAATTTCATTATTTATACTTTTAAGAATATGATTAAAACCATTAAAACAATAATATGGGATTGGAACGGAACACTTTTAAATGATATTGATATTTGTATAGATTCAATAAACATCCTTTTAGAACACCGCAATATTGAAAAATTAACTAAAGAAATATACAAGGAGATTTTTACATTTCCGGTTAAGGATTATTACAGCAAAGCCGGCTTTGATTTCACAAAAGAAGATTTTAATATTCCCGCCACCGAATTCATCAATATTTATAACCGTAAAATTATTGATGCAGATCTTTTTCAGGAAGTTACTTTTGTTCTTGAACATTTTAAAAACAGAAATTATCAACAACTTATAATTTCCGCTATGGAGCAGGATTCTTTAGTTAAATCAATTTTTGATAAAAGGATCGGCAATTATTTTACTCATATTTCGGGTATCAATAATCATTATGCTGTAAGTAAGGTTGAAAATGCAAAAAACCTGATAAAAAAAGCCAATATTAATCCACAGCAAATTTGCATGATAGGCGATACAATCCACGATTATGAAGTAGCAGGCGAAATCGGATGCAATTGTATTATTGTTGCAAATGGTCATCAGTCGTATAAAAGATTAAAACCATTAAATTGCACTGTGGTCAACAAACTGACTGATGTTATTAAATGTTTCTGATTACGAATTAAGAATTAAGATTTAAGATTTGAGATTTGAGATTTGAGATTTAACGATAACACATTAACACTTTATTTAGTCTTTGCACGAAAACTCAATATTTTGAGTGCATAGTCAGAAAATGTCAAGTTCGTCCCGATAATTATCGGGATGCGAAGTGCAGAAAATAAGGAGTCCGTACGGATGACTGGTTTCTGCACGAGCGTAACGAAGAAATTGACGTTTTCTGGCAAGCACTATTTATCTTCGGGTTCAATATAAATATCTTTTGACACTAATAACCCGTTTTTATAAACTTCTTTCTTTTCGGTTTCACCCTTATCTGAAAAATACATCCATATTCCGTGTTTATTTGAATTACGATATGTTCCGGAAATATTCACCGTTCCGTTCGGATAACAGACAGTCATCAATCCTTCAAGTTTATCATTAATATAATTTACTTTCAACTTATAATTTCCATTTGAGAAATATTGTATCCATGGTCCTTCTTTAACATCATCTTTCCATGTTACTTCTTCAGCCACATTACCTTTGGGAAAATAAATCTTCCAAACACCGGTTTTTATATTCCTGTCATAAAATTCTTCTGATAATAAAATTCCGTCATATTTACTGTAATATCGCCAAATGCTATCTTTTTTAGCATTTAAATATTTCCCTTCAGCCATTAACTTTTCGTTTTTATGATAAGTTTTGGTACGTGATTCTTTTCCATTATTATAAATAAACGAGATAGCTTTAATTTTTCCATCCGGATAATAATATTTAAATTCTCCGTAAGGAATATTATCTTTAAAATTACCTTCAAATTTCAGATTTCCATTCCCATCATATAATTTCCAGTAACCCTGCCTGTTACCATTTATATCAACTTTATTAGCTGATGTATTCAAAAATTCCTGAGCATCAATACCTTGAATTATAAAAATGCTAAAAAAAATAATTGCAAAATATCGTAACATAATTAATATTTTAGATTCCTTAGATCATTAACGATTGTAAAATTAAATAATTTCTTTAACTTTTAGAATTCTCAAATTTATCTTTTTACTTTTGTCTTTTATCTTTTTATTTTGTCTTTTAAATTTATAGGTATGAACTCCTACTCATCAAAATTGGTTGAAAACACAGTAAATGAACTGGCAAAACTACCGGGCATCGGTAAAAAAACAGCTTTACGTCTTACGCTTCATCTGATAAAGCAGGATTTGTCAGAGGTTGAGGCG
>JAUXFX010000131.1 GCA_030622635.1 Bacteroidota bacterium | reverse complement strand
TTTTTCATAAGCTATAGATTTTGTTTGATACAAATTTAATAAAATTAATAATATTATCTGCATTATTTTTTTTAAAAATGCTTAGGCGAAAAAGTATACTCCAGCAAGTGTAGGATTATTTTTTATATCTATTGTTGCAGGTTACACCAAAGGCGTCCCTTTGGGACAAGTTCCAAGTTAGAGAGGACTTTTCGTGTTTAGGTTATCATTTCCCACTAACAATAATAACGATTTCGCCCTTAATGCTTTTATTTTTGTAATATAAAATTAATTCAGATAAGGAGCCTCTTTGGGTTTCTTCGTAGATTTTGGTGAGTTCTCTTGAAATTGAGGCTTTTCGTTGCGGACCGAAATATTCAGCAAATTGCTCAAGTGTTTTTATCAGTCTGAAAGGTGATTCGTAAAATATCATCGTATATGTCTGTTCGGCTAATTGTTTAAGTTTTGTTTGTCTGCCCTTTTTGTGTGGCAAGAAACCTTCAAAAACGAAATGATCTGATGGTAATCCTGAATTTACAAGAGCCGGAATAAATGCAGTAGGACCGGGTAAACATTCAACCTCAATGCCAGCCTTGATACATTCTCTAACCAAAAGAAAACCCGGGTCGGAAATTGCCGGAGTTCCTGCATCACTGACTAATGCTATGCTTTTACCTTCTGAAATTGTTTCAACAATACCTGATACAACTTTATGTTCATTGAACTGATGATGCGACATCATTTTTTTATCAATTTCAAAATGTTTTAAAAGTTTTGATGTATTGCGGGTATCTTCTGCTAAAATAATATCTGCTTCTTTTAATATCCGTATTGCCCGAAGAGTAATATCTTCAAGGTTGCCGATAGGGGTAGGAACAAGGTAGAGTTTTGACATAAATTTATTTAATTCAAAAATTGTTTGACTTTATAAACAGACTCTATTTATATCTACCTTCTATCAATTCGATCAATTTAATAAATGCTTCATCATTTGTTTTCCAGCTATATTCAATTCTTAGTAAGTTGATTGATACAATGGCTTCATTCAGGTTATTAAATGAATTTAATTTATCAATGGCATCATTGTAGCTTTTCATGTCACCTTCAAATAATTCATTGATAAAAAGAAATTTGTCATTGATCCCGATTGAAGTTCTCAGGTCAATTATTTGAGTTTTTTGCATTTTAGCTGCAATACTTTTATCCTGTTTATCTATTAATTTTTCACCAATCGAAATTGTATTATCCGAAAACATATCAATTGTTGTTTCTTCCTTTTTTGGGATAGGTGCTACAGACTGCTCTGATGTTTTATTATTTTCCTCGTTTGTTGATTCATCAATAGCGATTTCTGGTTTCGGTTCTTTTTTTTCAACAGGAGCAGTAGCAATTTCTCGTTGAATATCCTTTACAATTTCCGGTTTGATTTTTATAGGTTCTTCTTTTTCCTTTGTTATATCCTTTTCAGTGAGGTCGGGAGTAATTTCAACTATTGGTTCCTTTTTCTCAATTTTCTCCTTGATGGCGGTATCTGCAATTTTGCCGGTTTCGGGTTTTATAATATCCGCTTTGCTGTTTAATTTATCAAGATTATGAATATTTTCGTATAATTTTCTGATATTTTCTTTTATTATATCAAGATATAATTGAGGAATTTTTTCCTGATGATTTTTAATTGTTTCTGCCTGTTCGCTAATGGTTTCAAGTAAACCGGAAATTTCTTTTTTTATATTCTTGTTGTTCATTTGAAAAAATTATGGATAAACTAAAATTATTAAACGATTTAATTAATTTTGTATTATAAAATAATTGATAAAGATATAAAAGATTAAGTTAAAATTTCTAAAATGTTTTTAGAAAAATCAACAGATGGTTCAAAACGCAATGGCTGGGTTGAGGTTATTTGCGGTTCAATGTTTTCGGGGAAGACAGAAGAGCTGATCCGTCGCCTGAACCGGGCAAAAATTGCAAAGCAAAAAGTTGAGATATTCAAGCCCATTATTGACAAGCGTTACGATAGTGAAAATATAGTATCGCACGATGCAACTTCTATTCATTCAACTCCTGTGCAAACTGCTGCTCAGATAATCCTGTATGCTAACGATTTTGATGTAGTTGGTGTTGACGAGGCACAGTTTTTTGATGACGAACTAACGGCAGTTTGCAATCAACTTGCCGATAGCGGAACGCGTGTAATTGTTGCAGGTCTTGATATGGATTATCGCGGAAAACCTTTTGGCCCTATTCCTTCGTTATTGGCAACAGCCGAATATGTAACAAAAGTACATGCTATTTGTATGATTTGTGGTAACCTTGCACAATATTCGCATCGTATCGTAGATGATGATAATTTGGTTGTTTTAGGTGAGAAGGAAGCTTACGAACCACTCTGTAGAAAATGTTTTCTTGAGAAACAAAAGAAAGCTCCAAACATTTAACGCCTGCCCTGTTTGACTATATCGGGATTAAACAAATTATTTTTAAACCGAATACATTATTTATTTAAAATTCTCTTAACTGACTAAATACTTATCATTTTTTTATATTTTTGCACAAATTAAAAATCAACATTATCATGAAAAAAATTTTCTTATTATTATTAACAGTTTTTACATTAATCGAAATGCCTATGTATGCACAGGAAAACAACCGTCCGGGAAATGAAACATTAATTGTTATTCACACTGATTACGGTGATATGACAGCCATGCTTTATAATGAAACACCCAAACACAGAGATAATTTTATTAAACTGGTAAAAGAGGGATGGTACGAGAATTCGCCTTTTCATAGAGTAATCCTGGATTTTATGATACAGGGCGGTTCTAATGCCGATGGCAAACCAGACCCCGGATATTTGATTGATGCTGAATTTATACCTGAATATTTCCATAAAAAGGGTGCATTGGCAGCAGCAAGAATGGGCGACAATGTTAATCCCGAGAAAAAATCGTCCGGTTCACAATTTTATATTGTTCATGGTCAAAAATTTACAGATAGCCAGTTAAATATGTATGGTAACCGACTGGGTAAAGCTTTTTCAAAAGAACAAAGCGAAGCATATAAAACAGTTGGAGGTGCTCCTCATCTTGATGGTGACTATACTGTTTTTGGCGAAGTAATCCAGGGATTAGATGTTATTGATAAAATTGCTGCCGTAAAAACCGAACAACCTAATAAACCGGTTAAAGATATTAAAATGACCATTGAAATTCTGGAATAATAATGAAAGATAATATTCAAAGTTTATTAGAAGAAATTAAGGCTTTTAAAGCTGAAAATAATGAACAATTAGAAAATTTCCGGATTAAGTTTTTAAGTAAAAAGGGTATTATCACCGGATTATTTACAGAGTTTAAAAATGTCCCAAAAGAACATCGCAAAGAATTTGGTCGTGTTTTAAATGAATTAAAAAACAAGGCACAGGAAAAAGTAAATTTTTTGAGAGAAAAGCTTGAAGATGTCAAAATTTCTGACAAATCCGACAAGGATCTTACTCTCCCTGTTGATTTTATTGAGCTTGGAACCCGTCATCCGTTATCAATTGTAAGGAATGAAATTATTGATATTTTTGCCCGGCTCGGATTTACAGTTGCCGAGGGTCCTGAAATTGAAGATGATTTTCACAACTTTACAGCTTTGAATTTCCCCGAAGAACATCCTGCACGCGATATGCAGGATACATTTTTTATTGAAAAAGACCCGGATATTGCTTTAAGAACTCATACTTCTTCAGTTCAGGTTCGCGCAATGGAAAACACCAAACCGCCAATCAGGGAAATATATCCAGGAAGGGTTTTTCGTAATGAGGCAATTTCTGCAAGAGCACATTGTATTTTTCACCAAATTGAAGGCTTATATATAGATAAAAATGTTTCGTTTGCCGACCTGAAACAAACATTATTTTATTTTGCAAAAGAGTTTTTTGGAGAAAATACCAAAACACGTTTTCGCCCGTCCTATTTTCCGTTTACCGAACCATCAGCCGAAATGGATATTTCATGTAATATCTGCGGAGGAAAAGGCTGTAATATTTGTAAATATGTTGGCTGGGTTGAAATTTTAGGCTGCGGAATGGTTGACCCGAATGTTATGGAAAATTGTGGAATTGACAGTAAAAAATATACCGGATTTGCTTTTGGTATGGGCATTGAACGAATCACAATGTTAAAATACCGAATTGAAGATATCAGATTATTCTTTGAAAATGATTTGAGATTTTTAAAACAATTTAAGTCTGCTTTTTAGAATATTTCCCTTTCTTCATAATATCCAATCCCTGTAATTCAACCTCTGTTAATATTGAGTCAATATTTTTTATTGTATTAGGGTTAATTTCATATACCATCAAAACGTTTCTTATTGCTTTAAGTGTTTTAACGATTTTATTTTTTCTCTGATCATTAATTACATCCTTAATTAATAAAAAATAGTCGGTTTGTTTTTGTGAAGGGATTAATTTACCGTTGGGATTATTATTTGATATTAAATAAAATATATTCTGAGTATCAGGTTGTTCGTAATGATAAAGAGAATATTTTTGTACTTCGTTATTTTTCCCTTTAATTATTTCAAGATCATTGAGTTTTTTTAGCTGAAAATTAAGTTTTCTGTTAATATTAAACGAGAGGCGATAATCTTTTAAATGACTGGAAATACCGATCATTGAACACTCTGATGTATTATCAAGTTTTAGGATTAATTTTTTAGCCATGATAATCCGGTTTATTTGGCTAAAGATACAAAAATATAAATAACAAAACACAAGTGCCAATTAGTGGCAAAATATTATTTAGACAATTAACGTCAAACATAAAACGTCAAACGTCAAACTGAAAATATCTTACTACATGCTTTTTCAGATGCAAATTGTTCGGCTCCTTTAATTGAATAATCCCGGCCGGTGCCAAAAGAAACATTATCAATTAAAACATCAACAATATATTGCTTGTTATAACCTTTGCCCACCTCGTCAACAACATGAAAGTTAATAGATTTTTTTTCTTTTTGAATCCATTCAATCAATTTGCTTTTATAATTGATGTCTTGCTTTTCAAGTTCATCAATATCAAGATGAACTTTGATAATACGGTTAATTATTATTTTTCTTGTGAAGTTATATCCTTTATCAAGATAAATGGCTCCGATAATAGCTTCAAAAGCGTCACCTTTTATTGATTTGTTTAGGTTTTTAACATCGGGGTCTGACAGAATAAGCTTATCAATTCCAATTTTATAAGATAGTTTGTTTAGCTGTGATCTGCTTACAATTTTTGATCTCATTTCGGTAAGAAAGCCTTCATCTTTATACGGAAATTTTTTGAAAAGATATTCGGCTACGATTGAACTTAAAACTGCATCACCCAAATATTCAAGTCGTTCGTTACTGATTTTTAAACCTTTGACGGTTTCACGGGCAGCCGATTTATGACAAAATCCGAGTTTATATAAAAAAATATTGCTGGGATAGAATCCGAAAATATTTTTAATTGATTGAAATAGATGTTTATCTGAAGAAAAATAAACCTTAAGTGATTGGGGGAAAAATAAATTCAATTTTTATTCTTTGAATTTCTTAATAATGATTGAAGCATTATGTCCGCCAAAACCAAAAGTATTGCTTAAAGCGGCATTAACAACTCTTTTCTGTGCTTTATGGTAAGTAAAGTTCAGATTGTTGTCAATTTGGGGGTCATCGGTAAAATGATTAATTGTAGGTGGAATTATGTCATTTTTTACTACGAGCACTGTTGCAATTGCTTCAACTGCACCGGCAGCGCCTAATAAATGACCTGTCATTGATTTTGTTGAATTGATATTGATTTTGTAAGCATGCTCTCCGAAAAGGCTGACAATTGCTCTTGGTTCGGAAATATCTCCAAGAGGTGTTGAGGTTCCGTGAGTGTTAATGTAATCAATATCTTCAGGTTTCATTCCTGCGTCTTCCAGGGCATATTTCATACAATTTTTTGCACCTAATCCGTCTGGGTGTGGAGAAGTCATGTGGTATGCATCGGCAGAAAGACCGCCACCAACGACTTCTGCATAAATTTTAGCCCCTCTTTTTAGAGCATGTTCCAGTTCTTCAAGAATAAGGGCACAGCCACCTTCACCCAAAACAAAACCATCACGGTCCTTATCAAAAGGTCTGGATGCTGTTTTAGGGTCATCATTCCGTGTTGAGATAGCATGCATTGAATTGAAACCGCCGATTCCACCCGGAAAAATTGCTGCTTCCGAACCACCTGTAATGAACAAATCTGCTTTACCAAGGCGAATAAGATTAAAGGAGTCAACTAATGAGTTGGCTGATGAAGCACAGGCAGAAACAGTAGAATAATTAGGTCCTCTAAAACCATATTTTATTGAGATATGACCTGCAGCAATATCTGCAATCATTTTAGGTATAAAGAATGGATTAAAACGATAAGTACCACCGCTGATCGCAAATTGAGAAATTTCTTCTGTAAAAGTGTTTAATCCGCCGATTCCACTTGCCCAGATAACACCACCTCTGTCGTGGTCAAATTTATCAAGGTCAAGCTCCGAATCTTTAATTGCTTCCGTGGCTGAAATTATGCCATATTGTGCATACGGATCATACTTTCGTGCTTCTTTACGATCAAAATAATCTTTTGCATCGTAATTTTTTAATTCACAGGCAAACTGAGTTTTAAAATTTGAAGCATCAAAATTTGTGATCTTGTCAGCACTACTAACTCCATTAATCAAACCATTCCATAATTCTTCGGTGGTTTTTCCTAATGGAGTTAGTGCACCAAGACCAGTTACAACTACTCGCTTTAATTCCATATAAACTAAATTTTTTAGCCTATGTTTTCTTCAATGTATTTTATTGCATCACCAACAGTAGCAATTTTTTCTGCTTCTTCATCAGGGATAGCAATGTTGAATTCTTTTTCGAATTCCATAATTAATTCTACAGTGTCAAGTGAATCGGCACCTAAGTCATTTGTAAAACTTGCTTCCGGTGTAACTTCGCTTTCTTCTACACCGAGCTTATCTACTATTATTGCAACAACTCTGCTTTTAGTGTCAGACATAATTTTCTTTTTTTGGTTAAACAGGGTGCAAAGAAATGAATTTTATCAAAATAAACCAAAAAAATTAAATAAAATTATTCCGGCAAATTATTAAAGAGCAGAATGAGAGCCACTTATGTGATTTCTAAAATTTAAATAAGAAAAATAAATGAAAAAGTTTATAAAAAATTATATTTTTGATAATTGATTAAAGAATTCTAAAAAATTATTCAAGTGAAAAAAATTGCAATTTTTGCTTCGGGAAATGGAACAAATGCACAGCGAATAGCTGAATATTTTTCGGAAAAAAAAAATATAAACATCTCCATTATCCTGTCCAACAAAAAAGATGCGTATGTGCTTCAACGTGCCGAGAATTTAGATATTCCTGCTTATTCATTTAACAGGGATGAATTTTATAAAACCGATATTGTTTTAAAGAAATTAAAAAATAATAAAATTGATTTTATCGTATTAGCGGGATTTTTATTGCTTGTCCCTGATAATATTTTGAGAGAATATACTAAAAAGATAATAAATATACATCCTGCCTTACTTCCTAAGTATGGCGGAAAAGGAATGTACGGAGCAATAGTTCATGAAGCTGTTATTGAAGCGAATGACCCGGAAACCGGAATAAGCATTCATTATGTTAATGAAAAATATGATGAAGGCGAAATAATTTTTCAGGCAAAAATACCTGTTGAAAAGCATGATACACCTGATTCAATAGCCCAAAAGGTTCATCAACTGGAATATGAGCATTTTCCGAGGGTGATTGAGGAAATATTGATGGAAGGATAGTTTACAGCCTTATGAGTGTTTGTGACTCTTGTTCAATTTTTTTAATCATAGCAATACTTCAACTTAAACATTCCATTTCTATAAAAGTCTTTAACGGAAATAAAACTTGTTATAAAAACAAGATTTTATTTTGCAATATTATAATAGGCCGATCTTTCAATACCCCGTGACCTTTTAGAATTCTTTTAGATCTTTTTGGATTGAAGATTTGTTTTAAACACTATATCATCTTTTTATATGGTGAAAAACCAACCCCCCCAGTCCCTCCTTAACTTAATAGTGCTAACATAACATATATTATCATTTGTATTTTCGATATTTACCAACCTTAGTTCGTCTGCTGAAATTTCTGTCTGGCTCTCGCTTTTGTAACATCTGCCCTCGAATTAGTTTCATTAGTTCCTCGACGACCTGTTGACCATCGGCTATATACTCTTCCCTTTTTGTCAACAAGAATACTCTTGTTAATCGAATAGAATTTAAAAATGAAGTCTTCTTCGGGGGAAAAAGGCAAGTCTTTGATGCTTGCATAAATAATCTTTCTTATCAGATTGTAAGTGGCCAGTGAGACTGTGAGCTCTTTAAGTGCCATCTCAGGTGTTTTTGATCGGAGTATGTTTATGTCCATAATTGTTTTGATTTCTCTGATGCCGATTTCCACATCCCATCTGGTAAGGTACAGTAGATGTATCTCCTCTCTGGTTATTTCTTTGTCCAATATCGTTGTATGCAATACATAATCTTTTCCTTCAGGGCTTTTACACTCTATTCTTCTAAGCAAAAAGCTACCGGCCTTTTCATTTTCCTTCAACCACTTAGAACGGTTCTTAGGCGTTTTTATCCTGATGATCTCATCACCTTTTTCAAGCACTTCTATCAGTTCATAGCTCCGCTCCCTTTTGGCAGGCAAGACCATTTCAACACCTTTTCGTTTACACTTTGAAATAATCTCATAACAATTGTATAGGTCGTCAAGTAACAAAATGGACTTGGGCGGCAAATCATCAATCATATCATAAAACAAAGCTAGTTCACTTATATGTCTATTAGCCAATTTGAAACAGAATAGCTGACCTGTCCCTCTCTCAATAATTACTTCCAACAAACCCTGTGGGTATCCTTCACTTGCAACTCCCTTATGCTTTACTTCGTATTCTTTCCTGATACTTTCAGTATCTTGCATTTGCACATAAGTACCATCA
>JAUXFX010000265.1 GCA_030622635.1 Bacteroidota bacterium | reverse complement strand
TTTCAAATTTACAAAATCCCATTCACTCTTATAGTGAAAATGGTAATTATATTGCTTGTTTGACTGTTGAAAATGATTGCTCCACTGATATATTTTGTGATACTATTAAATATTATCTTGGTTTTGATAATTTTTTAATCCTTGGTAATAAATTTAATGTATTTCCAAATCCTTCAAAAGGGGAAATATATATTGATTTAAAAAATTTAATTAATAAACAAGTTTATATATGTATTTTTAACTCACATGGCATAATAATTCATAAACAATCAAATATTATTAATACGAATGAAAAAAAATTATTGATTAATTTGTCTAATATGCCCAAAGGGATTTATTTTGTTAAAGTTGTTTCTGATAGTTTTACAGAAACAAGAAAAATTTTATTAAATTAATTTTAAATATCAGGAAATTTATGATTATCAGAAGCAAAGCTCCTTTACGGCTCGGATTAGCAGGTGGTGGTACTGATGTGTCGCCTTATTCTGATTTGTATGGCGGAGCTATTCTCAATGCTACAATAAGTATGTATGCTTATGCAACAATTGAGCCTCGTAAAAACGGAAAAATTGTTTTCAGGTCAATTGATAAAGGTGAAATATACGAAATTGATTCAACAGACAAATTACCTGTTAATGGTCAATTGAATTTGCACAGAGGAATTTATAATCGTATAATTAAGGATTTTATTAAAAAGCCGCTTTCTTTTGAGCTTACAACATTTGTTGATGCTCCTCCTGGCTCGGGTTTGGGAACATCTTCTACTTTGGTGGTTGCAATTTTAGGTGCTTTTGCCGAATGGCTCAAACTTCCTCTCGGCGAATATGATATGGCACGTCTGGCTTATGAAATTGAAAGAATAGATCTGGGAATGGCAGGTGGTAAACAAGACCAGTATGCTGCAACTTTCGGTGGTGTTAATTTTATGGAATTTTTTAAAAATGATAAAGTAATTGTTAATCCTTTGCGAATCAGGGGAGAATACCTTAATGAACTGGCTTATAATCTTATTTTGTATAACACTGAAACAAGCCGTTTATCTTCAAAAATTATTGAAGCTCAATCGGAAAATGTCATTCTTAAAAATCAAAAATCAATTGAAGCCACTCATAAACTTAGGGAGCAGGCAATAATGATGAAAGAAGCCATTTTAAAAGGTAAGCTTAATAAAATAGGAGAAATACTAAACTTTGGCTGGCAAAATAAAAAACTTCTTGCTTCGGGTATCTCAAATCCTATGATTGATGATATTTATAACACTGCATTAAAAAATGGAGCATCAGGAGGTAAGATTTCAGGAGCAGGTGGAGGAGGTTTTATGATATTTTATTGCCCTGGCAATTCAAGGGTAAAGGTTATTAATGCATTGAAAATCTTTGGTGGTCAATCAAAAAGATATGAATTTACTAAGAAGGGCTTAACTACCTGGACGATATAAGTGGATGGTTTAATGGTATAAAGTTACATGTTAAATAGTGACTGTCTATAAAGTCAAACAAATTTTGAAATAATCCCGAGCTTTTAGCGATTTTTTATGAATTATAAGTTAGATTAAATATTTATTTCGACATTAATTATTAATATTATTAAAAAAAAACACTCAATAAGCAACACACAATAATCAATAAACAAGTAAAAATTTATAAAAGTATTGAAACTGCGAAGTCAATGTGTGTAAAAATAATGAAAATCCATCCACCCGTACGGGCGGACTCCCTTTGGTCGTTGAATATTGTATGTTGAGTGTTGAATGTTTAATTCCTAATATCAATCATTTATCATATATTATTACAAACTGAATTATTGATAGAAAATCGTTGAGCTTTCGGAACCAAATAACAAAAAATAAATAATTAACAAATTTTTTAAAACTATCGGACTTTATAGACCGAATCTAAATAGAGTGAATGCTCATTGAACTGTGTTTGTATTTATAAAGGATTTCCACAATATTTACAAAATTCCGCATCTTCATCATGCCCGCTGTTATTACAATTTATACAAGTTTTGGTTTTTTTACTTTGAGCATGTATTTGCGACATCTCAACTGTAATGATTCCTGTTGGAACTGCAATTATTGAAAAACCAAGAATCATAATAAATGACGCCAGAGCTTTGCCTAAAAATGTAACCGGGGCAATATCGCCATATCCTACTGTAGTTAATGTAACAATAGCCCAGTAAATACTTTCGGGGATGCTTATAAATCCATTTTCGGGTCCCTCAATCAGATACATTACCGAACCCATGATAACAACAATAGTCAAAACCGTTCCAATAAATACTGCAATTTTATGACGACTGTTTTTTAGTGCAGTAAGAAGAAAACCTGAAGCACCAATATATCTGTCTAATTTTAATATCCTGAAAACCCTTAACAGTCGTAAAATACGGATAACCATAAGATATTGCGTGCCGGCAAAAACCAAGCTCAAATATGTTGGAAGTATTGCAAGCAGGTCAATAATACCATAAAAACTAAATATATATTTTCGTGAATTTAGTGAAGTTATTATTCTGAACACATATTCAACAGTAAATAATATCGTAAATATCCATTCGGAAATAAACAGTAATTTCCCAAATTTTGCATGAAATCCGGAAACACTGTCAAGTAAAACAACTATCACACTGAGAATAATTGAAATTAACAGAATAATATCAAATGCTTTACCACCGGGAGTGTCAGCCTCAAAAATTATTTTATATAAATTTTGCTTCCATTCAGGAGTAGTCCTTTTTTTGGTTTGGTTTTTGTTTTTCATATATTATTACTTTTTTGGGATTTTCTTTTAAGTAACTGAAGTTTCGCACATAATTTTCTCAATGATATCAAAGGTTTGCCCAAGGGCAATCTTGTTGTTATCTTTCTAAAACGCAATGGCAGTGTGACATTACTGCAAAATTCCATTTTGGTATCTTATATTGCTTTTCTGTTTATTTTTTAAAGATAGCACCGAAGGTGCGTAATCAATAACACAGGG
>JAUXFX010000068.1 GCA_030622635.1 Bacteroidota bacterium | reverse complement strand
GGAAGCGATGTTGCCATAAGGCAGTCATTACAACGCATCACAAAAACTAACTTGTTAATTCGTTTGTCGCAAGGTATATATTACTATCCCAAACAAAATGATGTATTAGGAATTATTTATCCTACGGCAGAGCAAATAGCGCAAGCAATTGCCAAAAGAGACAAAACCCGCATTATCCCCACCGGTTCTTATGCCCTGTTTAAACTGGGACTTTCAACACAAATCCCTATGAATGTGGTTTATCTTACCGATGGATCGGCACGCAAAATAATTGTTGGAAAACAAAAAATTATCTTCAAAAAAACAAGTCCTAAAAATCTTGCAACAAACCATAAATTAAGCAATCAGATTATTCAGGGATTAAAGGAATCAGGTGAAAACAATATTACCGAATCCGTAAAACTGAAACTGAAAGAAATTATTATAAAAAGCGGTGAAGCAAAAGAAGTATTAAATAATATAAGAAACGCTCCGGTTTGGATTCAAAATATTGTATTTCAAATTATTAAAGAAATTAAAAATGACTAATTGGCTGAATTTAAACAATCGCTATGAAAGAAAATAGAACCCCATCGTTTAAAAGAACTGATTTTAGCAGATTTAAAAGATTATCCCTACAGTTCAATAAGCGAAATACACCAACGTATTGGCGTTGAAATCAATAAACGAAAATTAAGAAGTAGGCTAAGTGATTTATTAGGTGAGAATTTGATATACAAAACGGGATATAAAAAAGGAACAAAATATTCTATCACCAAAAACACGTGAAATAATTGTTAAAAAGTCTATAAAATGTCAATAAAATGTCAATAAAACAATGTATATAGTTAACTAACAGATATTTAAGTTGAATGAAATAATTGATAAAAAGTTGATAGAATGTCAATAAAAAGGTTGATAGAAATTAAAAAAGTAGAACAATGGATAATGTCGGTCAAATAGAAAGAATAACCCAAAATCGTGTAGTAAAACTATTCAAAGATGAATTAAATAGGTTACCTTTCAGTCATTTAGATTGGAAATATTAAAAACTCAAATGCAATTTGTAATTACATTTGCAATTCGCACAAGCCAACACACAAACCAAAAATTGCAATAGAGTTTACAAGGTCAACACTTAAAATCATATAAATAAAACAAAATCTATGAAAAGCTTCAGAAAAGAACTCTGGTTTAACATACCTGAACGTCGTGCTTTTATTAACATCACGCATCAGGTTGAAGAATGTTTGTATGAAAGCGGTATTATGGAAGGTTTTGCACTTGTAAATGCAATGCACATAACTGCTTCGGTATTTATTAATGATGATGAACCGGGTCTTCATCAGGATTATGATGACTGGCTTGAAGAATTAGCACCTCACGAGCCAATAAGTCATTATCGTCATAATCGCACTGGTGAGGACAATGGTGATGCACATTTGAAACGTCAGATCATGGGACGTGAAGTAGTCGTGGCAATAACCAACGGTCAATTGGATTTTGGTCCATGGGAACAAATATTCTACGGCGAATTTGACGGAAGACGACGAAAACGTGTACTGGTTAAAATTATTGGGGAATAAAATGGAACTACTTAGTGTCTGTCCATAAAGTCGAACAATTTTTGAATTGTCGGACTTTATTGACGGACACTATTTAGAGTTTATCAATAAAGTAAGTGTTTTTTGATTTCAGAATAACGATTAACGATTTATGATTTATGAATTTAGTACGTATGTATGCGTTTCAATATACCACATACAACGAGCATTTACCATTTTTAATTAAATAAGGAACTTTATTAACATTCCATAAATAGGTTGTTATAGAATAAGCATCTTCAGGTAAATCATGAACAAGCATACCATTAATGAAATTGCTTTGTTTGCCTTCCCATTTTGTCCTTAGCCAGTCAAGAGCAATAAACTCATATCGCAAATTTTCCTGCTCCTTATTACTAACAGCAATAACTATCCATGCTTTAAAAGGTTTTTGTTTGCTGAAAATCGTTAAGTCATAATCAAGATATATTGTTTTTCCTGCAAGCGTATCAACTTTCTTTTCAAAAAGATTAAAGTATTCACTTTTTATTTCACCATTTGTTGTTATCCCTGATTTACCGCTTATAAATAATTTTTCCAAAAAATGTTTTCTTTTCAACAAATGAAAATTTGAATATTTATCATAATCTATTGAGTCGTAATATTCAAGCCATTCGGGGTTTTGATTTAATATCCCAATCTGGAAATCTTCAACCAAACCTGGAAAATCCGAACTATATATCTTACATAAATTTCCGCCATCTTTAAAATTCCAATATGACCAACACATCAGTCTGCCGCGGTAACCACCAACTGTAGGTGGAGTTTCACCGGGAATATAATATGCTTTCACTTTTTCATAAAATCTTTCAGGAATCCTATGATTCTCATGGGAAGAAAATGATAAGTTAAGATTATAAATAAAATGTATCGGGAAAAATAATAATGGTAATACTATAATAGTGATAATTTTATGATTAAGCTTTCTTTTTAATTGATCTGTCATAAAACAAATACTACCAATAAAAAAAGGTAAAAAATAAAGCCCTGTCCTGTCTTCAGGATAATTTATATTAAAAAGTTTGCATAAAAGTATAACAGCAAAAATATTTCCAAGCAACAAATACATAAAAGCAAAATTGCTGTTTAGGAAAAATTTCAAATTAGGTTTTCGAATAAAAAGATATACAAAAATTAAACATAATATCAAAAAGAAAAATATTACAAAATATTCAATAACATTAGTATTCATTCCTGTGATTAATTTAATCAATGTTTTAACAGATAATTGCCAGAAACCTTCGGTTGTACCATAATAAAGCAGTTCCTTTTCGCGCATTACAAATAGTAATTTTGCAAACATAATTACAGGCAAAACTCCCAATAATAAAACTGAGGCGCTTAATTTTAAGGATTTAAGAAAACTATCGGATTTGTAGTTATATATAATGTTAAAGATCAATATTCCAATAATTATTATTGCTGAATTTAATAAGGTTAAATTGGAAATAACTGCCAAAATCAAACTTATCAGGCAAAATAAATAGTGTTTTAACCTGTTGGTTTTTATCACATTTATCAAGTACCAAACCGAACCAAATATCAACGCCATTGATATACCATAACCTCTTGATAAAGCAAAAAATTCAACAAAATTATGAGCACAACAAATGGAAAGTATAAACACCCATTGTAATATTTTATCTGATAATTCTTTTGAAATTTTATAAATAAAATAGAAAAACATCGGAACAAAAATCAGATTGGACAATCTGAGGGCAAGTCCCGACGAACCAAATAAACTATAACTCAGGTATGAAAGTAATGAATTAATAATGTGATTATTTGCATCCCAATGTGCATAAAACGGAATAAATTTCCCAACATGTACATAATGGTAAAAGGTGGCTATTTCATCATATATCAATGGCACATAAAAAGCTCTAAGCCATAAATATAGCCAAATAAGAATAAAAAGCACAAGAAAAACTGTCTTATCAGACCATATTTTAAACTTGAAAATCAAATTAGTTGTGATTAATAGTGATTCTTAAAATGGTATAAGGGGAATAAGGGTATAAGGGTATAAAGGTATAAGGATGTTGGGGAAATTGTAAAGACAAAGTCTTATTTCCCTTATTTCCCTTATTTCCCAGTTCAATAATTATATTTTCAACATATCTTTCATTTCAAAAAAACCTTTTTTCCTATTGATAAATTCTGCTGCTAAAACTGCACCTAAAGCAAATCCTTTTCTGCTTTTGGCCGTATGTATTATTTCTATTGAATCAACATCCGAATCATATTTTACTTTGTGCGTACCTGTTACCTTATTTTCTCGAATTGAGGAAATTTCAAGTTCATTTTCAGATTGAGCCTTATTGTTTACCCATTTTTCTTTCGTGTTGATATTACGAATGATCTCATTTGCCAGTATAATTGCTGTTCCGCTTGGTGCATCCAATTTCTGAATATGATGAATTTCTTCAATTGTAACATCATAATCATTATAGTTACTCATCACACTTGCTAATTTCTTGTTCAATTCAAAAAATATATTCATTCCAATGCTGAAATTTGAGGAAAAAAATAATGTCTGCTTGGTTTTATTACAAAGCCGCTTAATTTCTTCCAGATGTTCATACCAGCCTGTTGTGCCTACAACAACAGGAATATTAGCATTAAAGCATTTTTTAATATTACTGATAACACTCTGGGGTGTACTGAAATCAATTGCAACATCAGTATTTTTAAGTTTTTCCTTTGATAATTTCCAGTTTTTTTCATTATCAATTTTAAAGGAAATTTTATGATTTCTTTTCAGGGCAATATTTTCAATTTCTTTACCCATTTTGCCGTATCCTATTAAAGCTATTTTCATACTTTTATTATAAAAGTTTTCAGAATTTAAATGTAAGCATAAGTCCCGGTGTTGGTCGCGGATTAAAAACGGAATTATTAATTATCGGTTGGAATTTTATTGAAAGGTCGTCACTTATATCATAATCAAAAAGATGTGCATCCACAGCTGCATCAACAATATTCAGAATGTACCATAATCCTGTCAAAATATACGAAAACTCCATATTTCTCCGGTAATAATTCCTTCCGGCAGATAATTGTGATTCATCATATTTATACCAATAATCATTTGGGGGGATCGTATCATTTCCTTCAGGAACAAAATTATAAGCATCCCTGTATTTAATATATTCTTTGCGGTTTGAAATAATAAAATAAGTTAACACTCCAAAGCCGACATAAATTACAGGTATCTTCCAGTATTTTTTATTATATGCCTGACCTAATCCCGGTAAAACTGCCGAATATAAGGTGGCTTTTTGTGGTGAGTGTTTCTTGAATATTACTGTATCCTGATTATTTTCTACCTGAGCTGAAAGCTTAACAGGTTTAATAAAAATTATAACAGCAAATATTAATAATGGTAAGTAAAGTATCTTTTTTTTAAAAGGCACGTGTAAAATTTCTTAAAAAGTTATTTTTCCAATAATGAAATTATTCTATTAAAATCTTCATCCGATTTAAAAGAAATAACGATATTGCCATATCCTTTATTATTTCTTTTTATTTCAATTTCAGTATTGTAAATATTTTTTAATTTTAGTTTTGAATGTTCAAATTTTTCTGGTAAAGCTTGGTCTGTAGTTTTTCTTTGTGGTGAAGAAATTTTTGTTAATCTCCTGACAAAATTTTCTACCTGACGAACCGAAAGACTATCAGTAATAATTTTCTTTAAAACATTAAGTTGGGTTTTTTCATCAGTGATGTTAATCAATGCACGTGCATGCCCCATAGTTATTTGTCCATCACGTATAGCTATTTGGATTTCAGGAGGTAATTTTAAAAGTCTTACATAATTTGATACTGTGGTTCTGTCTTTGCCAACCTTTTCACTTAATTTTTCTTGTGTAAGCTGACATTCTTCTATCAGTCGTTGGTAGCTGATAGCTATTTCCATTGCATTCAGGTTTTTCCTGTGGATATTTTCAACGAGAGCCATTTCAAGCATTTGCTCGTCGTTGGCAACTCTTATATAGCTTGGAATATCTGATAATCCAGCCAGTTTCGCTGCACGGAATCTTCTTTCGCCTGCTATCAGTTGGTATTTATCGTAACCAAGTTTACGAATTGTTATAGGTTGAATTATTCCTTGTTCTGCTATTGATCCGGCTAATTCAATTATTGATTCATCATCAAATTCTGTTCTGGGTTGAAAAGGGTTTGACTCAATTTTATTAAGGTCAATTTCTGCAATGGCTCCAACAACATAATTTCCTGAAATATCCTTAGATGTAATATCGGTTTCAGGGCTTTGCAAAATTGCATCCAGTCCTCTTCCTAAAGCTTTTTTCTTAGCTTTCATTGGCTATGTTGATTTGTTTATCAGATTGATTTATGTTAGTTAGTTCATTCTTTTGAAGTATTTCACGGGCAAGGTTTAAATAATTAGTAGCTCCTGTGCTTTCGGCATCATGCATAATAATAGTTTCGCCAAAGCTTGGTGCTTCGCTTAATCTTGTATTTCTGTTTATCAGAGTATCAAAAACCATTTGCTGGAAATGTGTTTGAACTTCTTCAACGACTTGTTTCGACAAGCGTAAGCGAACATCAAACATGGTTAAAAGTATACCTTCAATATCCAGATCCTTATTAAGTCGTGTTTGAACAATTTTAATTGTATTTAAAAGTTTTCCCAATCCTTCAAGTGCAAAGTATTCGCATTGCACGGGAATAATCACCGAATCGGCTGCTGTTAATGAGTTAACTGTTATCAAACCTAATGATGGAGAGCAGTCAATAATTATAAAATCATAATTATCTTTTACTTTATTGATTACATTCCGCATCATTTTCTCGCGATTAGGAAGGTTAATCATTTCAATTTCAGCACCAACTAAGTCAATATGTGCAGGTATCAGGTCAAGATATGGAGTTTTTGTGTTCAGGATAATATCTTTGGGTTCAACATCATCAATTATACATTCATAAATACTTGTTTTAATGTTTCTGGGATCAAACCCCACACCTGAAGTAGAATTAGCCTGAGGGTCTGCATCAACTAATAATGTTTTGTATTCTAAAACCGCAAAGCTTGCACTTAAATTGATTGCAGTTGTAGTTTTTCCGACCCCTCCTTTTTGATTGGCTATAGCTATGATTTTTCCCATTATTGAATGTTTTTATTTAATCGTATTAAATTTTAGGTTCAGAATTTACAAAAATATAATATTTAATAAAAAATCAATCCTGATAACAAAGTAAGTTATTAACTGAATTAATAATTTTGTTAATTACTATAAAAAAAGCTGCTCAAACTGAACAGCTTTTAAATATTAATTTGTTAGTTTTTTTATTCTTCAGCTTCTTTTTCAGCTTCATCTTCAGTTTCTTTTTTATTATCTGACCCAAGGTCTTCAAATTCAATATCTACTTTTTCTGTCTGAGGAAGTTCTTCCTTTATTTCCTCTTCAGGTATTTTACCTGTTTCAATGAATTCAACAACTTCATTCAATCCTTTGGCAAATTTTTCAAAATCTTCTTTATACAAGAACAGCTTGTGTTTTTCGTAATAAAATTTACCCTGTTCATTGTTAAAGCGTCTTTTGCTCTCTGTAATAGTAAGATAATACTCATTGGAGCGTGTTTCTTTAACATCAAAAAAATACGTTCTCTTTCCGGCTCTTACAGCTCGTGAGAAGATTTCTTCTCTTCTTTCTCTGTTTCCTGATTCTTCCATTTTAAGTTTAATTTATTAATAATTTATTACAACTAACGCAAATATACAAATAATATTTAGCAAATGTATGAAATATGACTATTATTTGCAATTTTTTTTTCAGATTTATAAAATAAATCTTTTTTCAGTAAAAAAGATTTCAACAATCAGTATTTAATAAATAATTGATTTTTCTAAAAAAACAATTGAATGAATATATACTTTTGTGGCAAAATGGTAAAGTATGCTTGAGAAGTACACAGAAGACAGTATCAGATCACTTGACTGGAAAGAGCATATTCGTCTTCGTCCCGGTATGTATATCGGGAAGTTAGGCGATGGAGCTTCGCAGGATGATGGGATTTATGTTCTGATAAAGGAAATAATTGACAACTCAATTGATGAGTTTGTTATGGGATTTGGTAAATCCATTGAAATCACTATTCAAGACAAAAAGGTTATTATTCGTGATTACGGAAGAGGCATGCCCTTGGGAAAGGTTGTTGATTGTGTTTCAAAAATAAACACAGGTGCTAAATACGATTCTAAAGTCTTTAAAAAAGCCGTTGGATTGAATGGTGTTGGATCTAAAACTGTAAATGCCATGTCGTCTTCTTTTAAAGTTCAATCAATTAGAGAAGGAAAAACAAAAATTGTTGAATATTGTCGTGGCGAATTAATTAATGACTTAAAGATTCAGAAAAATGATGAAAAACCTGGCACTATCGTAACCTTGATACCTGACGAGGAGGTTTTTGGCAACTTTCATTTTATCAGGGAATATGTTGAAAAATTATTATGGAATTATGTTTTCCTTAATAATGGTTTGAGTATTTATTTTAATGGAGAAAGATTTTATGCAAAAAACGGCTTGCTTGACTTGCTGAACAGAAATATTAATGGTAACGGCAAAATTCTTTATCCTGTTATTCACATAAAAGAAGACGATCTTGAAATTGCTTTTACACACAGTTCAAAACAATATGGTGAGGAATATTATTCATTTGTAAATGGGCAGCATACAACCCAGGGAGGAATTCACCAGGCTGCTTTTCGTGAAGCGATTGTAAAAACCATCAGGGAATTTTATAACAAGGATTTTGAAACAAGCGATATAAGAACTTCAATTTTAGCAGCTATCAGTATAAAAGTAATGGAACCTGTTTTTGAATCTCAAACAAAAACAAAATTAGGCTCACAGCATATTGAACCCGGCGGCATGACCATAAGGAATTATATTAATGATATAGTTAAACGTAACCTTGACAATTATCTGCATATAAATCCTGAAACTGCCGAAGCATTACTAACCAAAATACTTCAATCGGAAAAAGAACGAAAAGAATTAGCCGGCATAAAAAAATTAGCCCGCGAAAGTGTTAAAAAAGCCAGTCTTCATAACAAAAAACTTAGAGATTGCCGCGTTCATCTTAACAGTAATCATGAAAAAAGACTTGATACAACACTGTTTATCACCGAAGGAGATTCAGCAAGCGGCTCAATTACCAAGTCAAGGAATGTTAATACACAGGCAGTTTTCAGTCTTAAAGGAAAACCCCTGAATTGTTTTGGTTTGAGCAAAAAAATCGTTTATGAAAATGATGAATTTAATTTATTGCAGTCTGCTTTAAATATTGAAGAAGGCATTGATAATCTCAGATATAATAATATTGTTATTGCTACCGATGCTGATGTTGACGGTATGCATATACGTTTGTTGCTCCTGACTTTCTTCCTTCAGTTTTATCCTGACCTTGTCAAATCAGGACGTATTTATATTTTGCAAACTCCTTTGTTCAGAATAAGAAATAAAAAAGAAACACTTTATTGTTACACGGGTAAAGAAAAGGATAAAGCACTTAAAAAGCTTGGATTAAACAGCGAGATCACCCGTTTTAAAGGGCTTGGGGAAATTTCACCTGATGAATTCAAACATTTTATAGGTTCTTCTATGCGTCTTGATCCGGTTCTTCTGCGACGTGATTTTTCTATCAACGAAATACTGTCATTTTATATGGGTAAAAACACTCCTGACAGGCAAAGCTTTATTATTAATAATTTGAGGGTTGAGGAAGATATTTTAGAAAAACTAAAAGTTGCGTAATCAACACAATTTACTTCCCGGAATCTTATTTTGTAATTTGTCATTCGGTTGTCATTCAATGGTAATTAATTGTGGACTACTATCACTTTTATGGATTACGGATTACGAATTACGAATTGCGGATTACGAATTTTCACATTTGACATCACAATTTTGTCTTCAGACCCCGATTTTGACTTTGTAAAAAACGGACTAAAGTCTGTTGAGGTAGTGTGATTAATTTATTGATCCCCACAGCTAAAGTTGTGGGCTAATCTTATACAAATTTGAAATTTTCTGTTAGTTACATTTTTTACCAAGTAACTTTTTTCCCATACGGTTTTGCTTCGCTTCACTTTTTACTTTCGACCAACGGGAGTCCGTATGGATGTCCTTTTACTTTTGTCTTTTATCTTTCGACCAACGGGAGTCCGTATGGATGTCTTTTATCTTTCTAAAAGCTTTCCCCATATATTTAACCAAATCACCTGCTATTAATGCTTCTTCTCCAACTTTTGAAGCAGCAATATCGCCTGCTAAACCATGAATGTAAACACCCAAAACACATGCTTCCAACGAAGTATAATTTTGAGTTAGTAAACCAAGAATGATACCTGTTAAAACATCCCCTGTCCCGCCTGAAGCCATGCCGGGATTACCCGTTGAATTAAAATAAGTATTACCTAATGGGGTAGTAATTGCCGTATTAGCACCTTTTAATACAACATAAACCTGGTATTTAAACGAAAATTCAAGCTGTAGTTTGTTTCTTTCAAAATCATTATTTGCTTTACCAACTAATCTTTCAAATTCTTTTGGATGAGGGGTAAAAATACTGTTCTTCGGAACAAACGATATCCATGTTTTGTTTTCACCTAAAATATTAATTGCATCAGCATCAAAAACCATTGGAACACCTGAATTTTGAATTAGTAATTTTAAAGCATTCCAGGTCTGTTTTTCCTGACCGATACCCGGACCCACGCCAATTGCATTAAACATTGCCAAATCAGGCACTTCTGAAAAATAATTATCATGTCTGTCAATGCTTACCATTGCTTCAGGGACAGAAATTTGCAAAATATCATTTCCTTTAGCCGGAATATGAGTTGTTAACAACCCCACTCCTGCCCTTAAACAAGCTTTAGAAGCTAAAACTGCAGCACCCATCTTTCCATAACTTCCCGAAATCAGAAGTGCATGACCAAAATTTCCTTTGTGTGCAAATTTATTACGTGTTTTCAAAATTTCCATACAGTCTTCTTTCTCAAGATAAAAATTCTTTACTTTAACTGATTTAATAAATTCAGGATGTAACCCAATAGGAAGAACATACCAATGGCCAACATATTTATCATTTTCGGGAAACATAAAAGCGAATTTCGGGAATTGAAAAGATAATGTATAATCAGCTTTAATAATTGCACCGTCAATACCGACTGAACTAACATCACTGAATAATCCTGATGGCATATCAATTGAAATTATTATCGCTTCACTCTTGTTAATATTTTCAATTACATCTGCGATAAATCCTTTGACAGGTTTTGACAATCCCGAACCAAATAATGCATCAATTACAATATCATTTTTATTAATCTCCGGCAACTTGTCATTTTCTTTTATATCAATGATTTTGATATCTTTATAATCTGAAATACGTTCAAAATTAGTTTTAAAATCCTTTGAGCATTTATCAGAATACCTGACTATAAAGAGTTCAATCTTATATTTATTATCAGCCAGAAGCCGTGAGACAGCCAAACCATCTCCGCCGTTATTACCTAATCCGCAAAATATTTTAATTGTTTGCTTTTTGTGAATGTTCTTTATTATCCATTTGTAACATTGAGTTGCTGCTCTTTCCATCAGATCAATTGATTCAACAGGCTCATTCTTGATGGTATAACCGTCAGTTTCTCTTACTTTTTCAATAGGTAGAATTTTCATAATAAATTATTTTAATGCAAATTTACGATTAATTGTATAAAAAAAGAGCCCCGAATAGAACTCTGTTTTTTTTTTACAACCTATTTAGAGTTTATCTATAATGTCGAAGTATTTTTAAAAATTGATTTACGAACAAGGATTGCAGATTTTAAATTTATAATTTTCAAATACTTCTAAAATCATAAAACTTGTCCGTATGGATCGTTAATCCTTGTTCCTAAATCAAAAAAGATGAATTTACAGACAAACTCTATTTAATCGGCGGTTCATAAACATAGGCCGGGTCTGCATTTTCGGGTTTGTACCAGTCTTGGTTAACCACGCCACCACTTTCGGCCCATGCAGCGAAATCGGGATAAGCATAGGTCAGGTCTGCTTTTTCAATTGCATATCCGAATGAAATAGGGATGTCAAGAGCCCAGGGTAAGTTTATGTGGGATTTATAATATCTTCCTGTTGCAGGGTCAGAATCATCATTTAGCTGTCCGAAATATGAGGGATCAACAAGGTCGGTAGGAGGATAATCTACTAAATGAAGTTCTTTACCTCTTATTCCGTCAATTATCAGGAAAGGATTTATATCACGGTAGCAGAGCGAAGTAGTTGTCCATGGATATGCCCACCATGGAATTGAACATCCGTAATATGGTCTGTGCACCCATGGAAATGTAATTTTCAACTGTATAGTAACAGGGGGTTCATATGGAGCTGAAGGAACAGTATTAACAAAAGCTGACCCTCCGGGATTTGGTAAAACGTTTTTAACATCATCAGTAATTATTGTAACAGCATATTCCTGTCCGTCTTCAACATTATTTGATAATAAAGTAATATATCCTTCAGTCAGCAAATCACTGAAATCATTATTCCAGCTACCTCCGGGATATCTCCAGCGAACATTCTTAACGTGACCATGCGGAATACCCATATATTCAATGCCAAAGCCATTTACTAAGGTTGCGCCGATTGCCCGAAATTTATATGTGGCAATAATATCCTGAATGTATAAGCCATGAACCCAAGTATGGCATACAACAGCAATATAATAAAAATCAACAACTAAATCATTAAAATCATAGTCGCCGTAACCAGGCCATAAATCTTCAAAAATATAACTTGCAAATTGATAAATACATTTACCGTCTTTATAATCTCCGAATGCGCCAGGATATGGAATATTAAAAGCTCTAAGTGAATCTTCGGGATAATCGTCTTCAGAATCAATTACACCATCCCCATCAGTGTCAACATCTTTTAATCCTGAATTATATTTCCCAGAACATATCTGAAACTCATGATAAATACCATTGTCAGTAACCGGCACTAAACTTGTTTCGCAAATTGTCCCGTCTCCATATCTTACCAAGACTTCTTTAATATATGTTGCAATATTTACACTTGCTTCAAGTACTCTTGCGGTTGTATCGGTTGGCATTCCTTTATAAAATATATTATCTTCATCAGTTGATAATATTTCTGTTCTATGCCACGAAACACCCTCAGGGAAAGTAATATACACAGGTACATTAACATTTGTAATATAATTAAAATCATGACTGATAATTAAGTCCAGCATGGTTTTTTTCTCATCAGGAGGATTGTCGTTATTCTTTTTACATGAATTTAATGAAATAAATCCAAGAAAAAATAAAAATACAAAAAAGAATTTTAATGCTTTCATTTTATAAAATTTTAAATTGTTAAAAATAATTACTTATTTTGCTTATTAATAAGCATACAAATCTACATTATTTTAATGTAAAAAATAAATAACAATAATTTTCTTACACACAACCGTATGTTAATAAAAGCCTTTTAAGAAGCTATAATATGAGAAAAAAAAAGAATGATTTACCAATATTTGAAGAAGTTGAAATTACTGATGCCGGTTCGGAAGGAAAGGCGGTTGCACGAATCAAAAATAAAGTAATTTTTGTTCCATTTGTGGTTCCCGGAGATATTATTGACATTAAAGTAGTTCGAAGAAAAAAATCATTTTACGAAGGTAAAGCTGTAAAATTTCATAAATATTCTGATAAAAGGATCACTCCAAAATGTGAACATTTCGGTTTGTGCGGCGGTTGCAAATGGCAAAACCTGAATTATAACGACCAATTGTTTTACAAACAAAAACAGGTAGAAGATAATTTAACACGAATCGGTAAATTTAAAACCCCAGAAATTCTTCCAATTATTCCCTCAAAAAACATATTTTATTATCGCAACAAACTGGAATTTACTTTCTCAAATAAAAAATGGCTAACCGAGTTCTCAAAAGAGATAAAATTTGAAGACCGCAATATGAATGGACTGGGCTTTCACATGCCAGGTATGTTTGACAGAATAATTGACCTGAACAATTGTTATCTTCAAAAAGAACCATCAAATTCAATAAGATTAGCAGTTAAACAATATGCTTTGGAAAATAAATTGAGCTTTTATGAAGTTAGAAAATGGTCGGGATTTTTACGTAACCTTATTATTCGTAATACAACTTATGGAGATTTAATGATTATTCTTGTTTTTAATTTTGAAAATATAACAGAAATTGAAAAGCTTCTTAATTTCATTATCTTAAAATTCCCTGAAATAACCTCCTTAATGTATATAATTAATGATAAAAAAAACGATAATATCTCCGACCTGCCTGTTTATCTGTTTAAGGGAAAACCATACATTATTGAATCAATGCCTGCTTTTCGGAACAAAGAAACTAAACTTAAGTTTAAAATCGGGCCCATATCATTTTATCAAACCAACCCGGAACAAGCTTATGAGCTTTATAAGATTGCAGGGAATTTTGCAGGCTTAAAAGCTAATGAAATCGTTTATGATCTTTACACAGGTACAGGTACAATTGCAAATTTTATTGCAGGTTCGGTTAAAAAAGTTG
>JAUXFX010000118.1 GCA_030622635.1 Bacteroidota bacterium | reverse complement strand
TTTTGAAAAAAATATAAAAAATGATTAGTCCAAATGTATTACAATTTCTTGAATTTTTAAAAAAGAATAATAACAGGGAGTGGTTTCGTGCTAACAAATCATGGTTTGAAGAAGCAAAAATTGAAGTTGAATCCTTTGTGAATCAATTGATTCCTGCTGTCAGAAAGTATGATAATGAAATCGGCATACTTTCACATAAGGATTGTATGTTCAGAATTTACAGGGATGTGAGGTTTTCAAAAGATAAATCTCCTTACAAAATCAATTTCGGAGGGTTTATTACAAAAGGCGGAAGAAGAGCTGGTAATGCCGGCTATTATCTTCATCTTGAACCACAAAATTCATTTTTGGGAGGAGGAATATATATGCCGGCAGGAGCTTCGTTAAAAGCTATCAGGCAGGAAATCTATTACAATGTTGATGAATTTAAGAAAATAATTTATGACGATGATTTTGTTAAGTATTTCAAACAACTGGAAGGTGAAAAACTCGTAAGACCTCCTAAGGACTTTCCTCCTGACTTTGAAGAAATTGAGTTGCTGAAGTTTAAAAGTTATGTTGTGTTATATCCATTGTCTGACAAAATTCTTCTATCTGAAGACTTGCTAAATTATGTTATTAAAATTTTTAAATCAATGCTTCCGTTAAATCATTTTATTAACAGGGCTTTGGAATAAACAAAGTTAAAATGACTAAATAAAAGTAAATTTATTCATATAAAATAAACTACTTCCAAGGTTTTTTTATTATCTTTGAGGCATGACTAAAGATGACCATATAAATTATTGGGTGAAGACTGCTGAAAATGATTGGGATAATGGTTAATAAATCATCTGCAATAAATATTGTTTCAAATTTCGTTATTGAGATCAAAACATCGGGATTGAATATTAAGAAGGCAATATTGTTTGGATCTTATGCCAGAAATGAGCAAAGAGAACATTCGGATATTGATTTGGCTTTAGCAGCCGATGAATTTTCCGGCTTTGGCTTTGAAGACAGAAAGTTTTTTTCAAAAATAAATATTAAAGACGAATACATGCTTATAGAAACCAAAACCTATCCCACCGATTATTTTGAAAAAGGCGACCCATTTATTGATGAGATAAAAAAGACAGGGATTGAGATAAAAGTCTAAGATAAGCGTTTATTATTTAGTGCCCGTCTATAAAGTAAGTGTTTAGTTCAGAATGTTCGAGTTCGTTCCGATAATTATCGGAATGCGAAGTCTTTAAAATCAGGAGTCCGTACGGATGACTGTGTTTTAAGATGAGTATAACGCAGTTATTGGCGTTTTCTTGCAAACACTAAAGTTATCATCCTACACATCAATATTTGCATACTTAGCATTCTGTTCAATAAATTCTCTTCGTGGTGGTACTTCATCGCCCATGAGCATTGAGAAGACGCGGTCGGCTTCGGTTCCGCTTTCAATAGTTACTTGTCTGAGTGTACGGAATTCGGGGTCCATTGTAGTTACCCATAGCTGCTCGGCATTCATCTCACCCAAACCTTTGTAACGCTGGATATGGATACCGCTTTCATTACCATTTGATGATAATTCTTTTATAAATTTTTCACGTTCTTCTTCCGACCAGCAATATTGTTGTGCTTTTCCTTTTTTTATAAGGTAGAGCGGTGGAGTTGCGATATAAACATATCCTCTTTCAATAAGTTCCATCATGTATCGGAAGAAAAATGTAAGAATTAAAGTTGCGATGTGACTTCCGTCAACATCAGCATCAGTCATAATAATGATTTTGTGATATCGAAGTTTTTCAAGATTGAGAGCTTTACTGTCTTCTTCCGTTCCGATAGTAACACCTAAAGCAGTAAACATATTCTTTATTTCTTCGCTTTCAAATATTTTATAAGGCATTGCTTTTTCAACATTAAGTATTTTACCTCTTAGCGGTAAAATTGCCTGAAATTTGCGGTCGCGACCCTGTTTAGCTGTACCACCTGCCGAATCTCCCTCAACAAGATAAATTTCACATAATGAGGGGTCTCTTTCAGAGCAGTCGGAAAGTTTTCCGGGCAAACCCGAACCGGATAAAACATTTTTTCGCTGAACAAGTTCGCGTGCTTTACGTGCGGCATGACGGGCAGTTGCTGCCAAAATAACTTTGTTTACAATGATTTTGGATTCTTTTGGATGTTCTTCAAGGTAATTGGTTAATGATTCGCTAACCATTTGGTCAACTGCTCCCATCACTTCTGAGTTGCCTAATTTGGTTTTGGTTTGACCTTCAAACTGAGGCTCGGCAACTTTTACTGAAAGAATTGCTGTTAATCCTTCCCTGAAATCATCACCGCTGATATCAAATTTTAGTTTTGCCAGCATACCTGATTTTTCGGCATAGTTTTTTAAAGTTCGTGTCAGTCCACGTCTGAAACCCGACAGGTGTGTGCCTCCTTCATGTGTGTTGATGTTATTAACATACGAGTGAAGATTTTCAGCAAAGGAAGTATTGTATTGCATTGCAATTTCAACGGGAATACTATTTTTTTCGCCTTCAATTGCTATTGGCTCCAGCATTAATATTTCTCTGTTTGCATCAAGATAATTAATAAAATCTATAAGCCCGTGCTCTGAATAAAATTCCTGAGATATAAAATTTCCCGATTCGTCCTTTTCTCTGTAATCGGTGATGGAAAGTGTGATCCCCTTATTCAGGAAAGCGAGTTCACGTAATCGGGAACATAGAATATTATAATCGTAAGTAGTTGTGATAAAAATACTATTATCAGGCACGAATGTGATTTCAGTTCCTGATTTTGTAGTTTCTCCGATAACTTTTACATTTTCTAAGGGTTTGCCATAAGCATATTCCTGAATAAATATTTTACCTTCTCTGTAAACTTTTGCGATAAGTTTTGATGAAAGTCCGTTAACACATGAAACTCCAACACCATGCAATCCTCCTGAAACCTTATAAGAATCTTTATCAAATTTTCCTCCTGCATGCAAAACAGTCATTACAACTTCTAAAGCCGACCTGTTCTCTTTTTCATGCAAACCGGTTGGGATTCCCCGCCCATTATCAATAACAGTAATTGAATTATCTTCGTGGATAAAAACATCAATTTTGTCGCAATATCCTACAAGTGCTTCATCTATTGAATTGTCAATAACTTCATAAACCAAATGATGTAATCCTCTGGTACTTACATCACCAATATACATAGCCGGTCTCTTACGAACAGCTTCCAATCCTTCAAGTACTTGTATATTATCCGCAGTGTAATTTTCACTTGCTATTGCGATTTTTTCTTCGTCGGTCATAATCAAATAGTTATGTTAAATTAAATATATTTACAAAAGTAACAATTATTTATCAAATAAATTGTATAAAATACCAGTAAAATCAATGTTTTTATTAACATTTTAATGTGGAAATCTATAAGCGGAATTAAAAAAAGATATTTGTCTTATAAAGTAAGGATGTGAGATTATGTTATAATAAGTATGTTGTTTAAAATGAATAAGTTATACCAGCAATGAAATTGAATTGCTGAACAGGATAATTATGCCATTTTTGATATTGCAAATTTCCTATGTTATTAAAGTTTACAAAAACAGAAAACATTTTATTTATTCTATACTCAAATCCAAGATTTAAATCAATCCATCCCTTAATTTCATCAGAAATTTCTGTGTTATTATTAAACGTTCTGGCAAAAATTTTACTGTAAGCAAATATTTCTGCTTTGATAATGAATTTATTTGAGATGTTGTAATTTGCACCGAATGATATTTCAAAATCAGGTTTGTGCCAGGGCTTTAGTTCCTTATCCATTGTATATTTATTGAAAGCCGCACTGAAATTTAATTTTATTATATCCTTTTTTTGATAAGAAATTTCAGCTTTAACTTTTAACAGGCTAATATCATCAAAAACTACATTAAATGTATTGTTTAGAATATTGGAAGTGTCATTCACGAAAAATGGCATATTATCAATAAATGAATTGGATAAACAAACATTAAAATCAAGAGTTTCAAACAAATTTCCATTTAATCCACCAAATACTTCAAATTTATTATTTGAATATTCTAAAGGAATTGTTGAGATGATGAATGGATTTTTATCACTCAGTATTTTAAATGAATTTTTGTTGAGTTCTCCTTTCACGCCAGCATAAGCAATTAAATTTTTTGGAATAACAACAACTTCTGCCTTAGCTATTGGGTAAAAATGAAATTTAGTTGTACTGTCAAGTTCTATAGATGCATTTAAACCCAGATAAAATTTATATTGATTGAAATCGGTGCTGATAAAAGGCAGAAAACGAACAACAGTACTGTTATTGGTTTTTAAGCTGTCGGTGTTGTTATAATAATTAATATCGGCAATCAATCCTAAATTTTGATTTTCGGTAAGATTGAACAGTTTGAAATTTTTATCAAGTCTTGTTTTAAAATAAACGTTTTGTTCGTTTGTTTCATAAAAATCAGCAAGGTAATAATAGTCTAATTCAAATGAATGGTTTAATTTTTTAGAATTCAGATAATTGCTTTGAATTTTAAGATTTGTTCCTGCAATTTGAAACCTTTGTTTTATATCATCTTTTGAGAAAGTAGTGTCAGGAAAATCTTCAGGCTTGTAGCCGTAAAAATGCACTACATTTCGTTTATAAAAAATATTTGCTGAAAAAGTATGGTTTCTAAAAAACTTTTTTCCGTAAACACTTGCTTCGTTATTGCTGAATGCACTGTTGGCATAATTATTTATATCACCATTTGACGAAATATGTTTAAGATGAACTCCGAAAGATAAATCTTCAGAACGAAGGCTGTTTGCAAAAAATTCAAAATATGGAGTTATATAATTTCCAAATCCTGCTTTTACTAAATTTCTGTAAAGTTTTGATTGACGATCACCTGAAATTTTTGCCGGTTTTATAAGTTCAAGCTGAATTTTGGTATTCATCTTTTTTGGGTTGATACCATATGTAAGTATGGGCATTTTAATGTCTTCGCCGGATATTTTAGGATTGATGTTGATTTTATATGCTTTGGAAATGCTTGGCTTATATGAACCGATTATTGTAACTTCTTCTGAATGTGTTTGTTGTTGTGGAATTGCTATATTTCCGAAAAAACTTATCAGAATTACAGTCAGTAAAATTGATTTACCAAAAATGTTCAAATATTTTATCATTATTGTTAAATTATAAGGTTAATAACAAGATAAAAGATAAAAGTAACAAGATAAAAGTAAAATTATTAATAATTATCTAATCAATCCTTTTAAGCATCTGCCTAAAAAACTCTTAAAATGATGATGATCTTTTATTTATAAGACAGCCCCAATTTCCAATTTCTAATTTCCAATTTCCAATTATAATCATTCCATCATTCCATTTTTATCTTCTTCAATATCCTCCTCTTCAACTTGTATTTCCTGATTTTCTTTTTCTAATATGCTATTCAGTTTTTTAGTAGCGATTTCACTCAATTCAGGTCCTTCGTAATTATCAATTATGCTCTGTAATGTTTGTTTAGCCTGAAATGTGTTATCCAGTTCAATATAAATGTCAGCCATTAAAATAAAAGTTTTAGCTACCCAATAATCATACGAAGAATAATGGTCAACCAGTTCAAACACTGTTTTTTCAGCTTCCTTGTATTTTCCTGTTTCGAATAAAATCAGGGCAACATAATATTGTGATTCTGCCCCGGTTTCACTGTCAGTAAGTTTATTTGTAATATTAAATTCTTTTTTTGCATTGCTAATATCTCCTAATGCCATGTATGAGTTCGCCAAAGTAAAATGTGCTTCAATAGTCTGCTCATTACTAACTTTTTCGGTTCTGAGTAATTTATGTGCAGCAGTAATTGTTTCATCATATTTATTCAAAAGATAATTACACCTCATCTGACCTTCAATTGCATTAATGATGCTTGTTTTATCTTCGGCATTTTCTTCCATGCCAATAAAATTCTGAAGGGCAGATTCGTAATTTCTAAAATTAAAATTGATATAAGCGGCTTTGACAAGGGCTTTTCCTGTAAATTGAGTTTCAGGATGGTTTATTACAAATTCGTATCCTGTTAAAGCATTGGTCAAAGAGTCGCGTTTGAATTCACATTCGGCTTTGTAGTAATTGACGTTAATTGCAAAAACACCGTTAGGGAATTTCTGAATATAATCAGTAAAAGTTGAGATGGCTTTTTCACAATTCCCGTCAAAGTATTGATTTTCAGCAGCAATATATGTCATTGAATCCTGCTCGGAAACAGTGATACTAACAAAACTCAGATTTTCTGCGTATTTATAAAATTCATTTACTTTGTTAATATCAATGTAGATATTACGGAGACTTATCAATGCTTCCTGCGATTCGGATGAGCCCGGGTAATTTGTTATTACCTTTTTTAAAGTTTTTATAGCAAGATCATTTTGGTCGTTATTGTAATATATCATACCGGTTTTGACCAACGATTTTCTTGCATAATTGCTTTTTGGTCTGGTTTTTACTAATTTGTCAAAATAAACAATAGCTTCACGGTTGTTATTCTGAAGAATGTTTGTAATTGCAATTTCATACAGGGCATCATCATAATAAGGAGAGCTTTTATAGTTTTCGGTTAATTTCTTTAAAATGCTGATTTTTTTGGTAAACTTACCCAAAGCCCCGTTTGACAATGCTTCCTGAAATAAAGCATAATCACGATCAGCTTGTTTTAAATTAAATGCTTTGTTGTAATAGGTAATTGCATCGTTAAATTTAGAATTGATAAAATAACAATCGCCTAATCTCAGGTAAACATCATTTACTAATTTTAAATTTTTATCAGTTTTGTGAGCTGCAAATTTTTTAAATTGTATAATTGCTTTTGAATATTCTTTTTTATTGAAATAAATATAACCGAGATTATAAAAAGCCGTGTAATAAATGGGTAACTCCTTAGCTCCCGGTGAAGATAAAAATATATTATAGTATTTATCGGCGCCCCAGTAATTTGATAATCTGTAAAATGCATCACCTGTCCAGAAATTTGCTTCTGCTGTGATAGATTTATTATAATTGTATTTTAATGATTTTGTAAAAAGTTCAATAGCATCCTTATATTTTTTGTCATTAAATAATTCAATACCTCTGTAAAAAGCAATTTTTTGGTAAGCTTCATTTAATTCTGCATCTTTAGATTTGATGTTTTCAAATGAAGTCAGTGCAGCTTTATAGTTCTTAGTTGATAAAAATAATTGAATAAGATAGCTGTATGCTTCATCAGCCCTGTCGGAATCTGGATAATCCCTGATATATTGCTCTAATGATTTAATAGCTTCGTTATATGGATCGTGTGATATTTCAATTGAGAGTTTTGCATAATTAAACAAAGCATCTTCTTTTATCTGTTTATCAAAATCAAATTTATAAGCAGATAAAAAGGCATTTCCGGCAAACTTCTTTTGCCCTGTTTCAACATAGCAATCACCTAAAAGATAATAGGCATTTTGTGATAATGAATCATTTATAGTAATAACCTTCTGAAAATCATAAATTGCTTTTTGGTATTTCCCGTTTTTATAATTAGTGAATCCAAGTTGGTAATAATCATCACGCCCGATAGTTCCTCTTGAAGTTCTTTCATAAATATCAAAATAATATAATGCTTTTTTATAGTCTGAATTTCTGTAATAAGCATCTCCTATTAATCGTGCTATTTCGGGCTTTCTTTTGCTTGTAGCCGATTCAAACATAGGAGGAGCAACTTCAAGAATTTTATCATAATCTCCCTGGAAATAATAAATATGAACAATATAATATGGAATTATTTTTTTAAAAGTTCTGTTGTCCGATAATTTATTAAAACCTTCTAAAGCTGCATCATAGTTGCCATCATTATATTCAATATGAGCGTAATAGTAAGTTGCCGGCCCTTTGTATTTTGATTCTTTGTCCTTGATTTGCGAAAAGGCATTCCTGGCATTTTTTACATCTTTGGTTTTAAGATAGGAATAACCGGTTTTAAAATAATACTCTACCTTTTCATCCTTGGTTAAATCATACCTGTCAACCTTTCTGAACGATTCAATTGCTTTTTTATAATGTTTATCATTAAACTGAAGTTTACCGAGATAGAAGTATATACGCTTGATTTTTGAATTTGCAGGATGGTTTTTTATAAATTCCTTTAATTTATATTCTGCATCCTGATTATTGAGTTCCATTGCACAAACAGCATCATAATACCCGGCATTTGTTTTTATTTCAGCATTTTCTTCTTTAAGTGCTTTAATAACATTTAAAAATGTTTTTTGTGCAGCTCCGAATTTTTGCTTGTTAAACAGCTCAACAGCGAGGCGGTATTCAGCTTCGGGGTTATCATAAACAGCAGTTTGCTGAGCCATGGAAACTTTAAAAAATCCCGTGAAAATAAAAATGGAAAACAGAAGTATGGCAAAATATTTCTTCATATTAAATATAAATTTAGCGAATAAAAATAGTATTTCAATTGGCATTATTTTATAAAACTTAACTGATTTATCAACAAAATTATCTTGAAAACTTATAACGAAGTATTGTGTGAGATATTTTTTAGATGATGTGAAGTATTTGTAATCACCTAAACATTCCATTTCTATAAAACCTATAAGTAATTTCAACTTTATTATACTGATAGAATTCGGTAATGCAAAAATTTTCATACATATCTGACAGTTCTTAGTTATGCCAAGAAAAAGAAAAAGAAGAATAGAAAAAAGTTAATTATTTATTATCTTTGTAAAAATTTATATGAATATGCAGTCAGATACATATCAAATATCATTGAAGTTTAATCAAATTCTTGAACTTGTAAGACAGTTATCTCTGAAAGAAAAAATCAAACTAAGCAAGGAACTTGAGAAAGAAACGGTAAATAATAAATTAACCGAACTGCTTAATATTTTTCAGACTGACGAGTTATCAGAAGAAACGATAAATGAAGAAGTTGAAATAGTAAGAAAAAATCTTTATGCGAAGAAAAAAGCGTATTAAGGCGATTATTGATACTAATCTGTGGATTAGTTTTTTAATTGGAAAGTTTCAAATGACTGAAATAATTGACTTTAAGGAATTTGAAAAACAGATGAATTAAGGCATGACTGTGACCGGGAAATAACAATGTCCTAAAATCGGCAATTAAGAATGTAGTGTTTTCGGAAAATAAGGATGTATGATCTGTAAGGAAGTTTTTTTTCAGAGCAATTTCAGAAATTTCACCGGTCAGTGTCAAATGAGACACAGCTCGAAATCTCTTTTGTCTAATGAACCCGCCGTATCCGTATGGACGTACGGTGGTGTGCTTGCCCCGTAATGAAATGTATCGTGGAGAGGCGCACTGGTCCGTACGGATCAGCCGCCTACTCGATGTGTGCTGTGAGTTGCGAAAGCAACATAATTGCAATAAAGATGGAAGCAGGTCTTCCGGTCAGGGCTTTTAGGAGAACTGGTCAAACCACTTCTATAATGTGTTTAAGGTAACAAAAATGCATGAAGCGATAGAAGAAAAGGCTGTTTGAAACAGTCAGGTGTGAATAGGAGAGATGAGCGAAAGCGAACCTCCCGATGAAGTGACGAAATGGCAAGTCGTTGTCAAAACCTGATAAATATCGAGGTGTCAGGGATAAGTGTAGAGGAAACCTAATTACTGTCTGCACGGCAACCGTCATAAAGGGGGCATGACTCTTATTTAGGCTTTATTGCGAAACGCAGGAAGCCTTAACAGTATGTTAAAGGGAAAACTCAAGCAGAACATGTCTGCAAGATAATTACCAATGATTGTTAAGGTGGCGGATGAAACCGTAGTAGTGAAGAAACTTTTGTAATGAGAGTGGAGCGAAGGGTTTCAATTATGCAGTTTTAATTTAAGAACAACTTAAACAATTAAGGATGATTTTTAAAGAACAAACAAAGTCAATACCAATCACAAAGATGAT
>JAUXFX010000235.1 GCA_030622635.1 Bacteroidota bacterium | reverse complement strand
CTGTAATCGCTTTTATATTTTTTTCTTTTAATCGAACCATATTGGAATTGAAATGATTTGAAAAGTTAACTGATGAGCAAAAGCGAATTCTTTTAATCGAACCATAATGGAATTGAAATTCCAGTTTCAGGAATTACAAATAAATTGAATTATCTCTTTTAATAGAACCATATTGGAATTGAAATCACTATGTAGATAGTAATCTAACTGCCTGAATCCAGTCTTTTAATCGAACCATATTGGAATTGAAATGGCACAGGAGATACAGGGGGTCATGGAGGCGATGGCTTTTAATCGAACCATATTGGAATTGAAATAAAAATGAAATTATGAACACAGACAATTATATTACCTTTTAATCGAACCATATTGGAATTGAAATAATAGTACTGGAATCTACTTTGCCTGTTTTTAATAAACTTTTAATCGAACCATAATGGAATTGAAATGAGGTAAATGAACGAAACCTTCAAGGTTTTTAAAACCTTGAAGGTTTAATTAAACAGAAAAGACCTTCCGGAATTTGCAGAACCTGGAAGAGTCTGGATAAAAAAAATAACCCGTATTTTCCATGTAATTTTTATCTTTGTAATTCTATAATTTTGAATTCAAGGATATATGTTACAGCTATCAGTTGTTATAATAACTTTAAATGAAGAGAAAAATATCGGACGATGTATTGATTCCGTTAAGGATATTGCAGATGAAATTATAGTTGTTGATTCGTTTTCAACTGATAAAACCCGACAAATTTGTGAATCGGAAAATGTCAGATTTATACTTCATGAATTTGAGGGTTATATTGAACAAAAAAGTTATGCCTCAAGTCAGGCGAAATTTCCTTATATACTGTCGCTTGACGCTGATGAAGCCCTTTCGGAAGAATTAAAGAAATCAATATTAAATGTTAAAGAAAATTGGAATTTTGACGGATATACCATGAACCGTCTTACAAACTATTGCGGTAAATGGATAAAACACTGCGGATGGTATCCTGATAAAAAACTTAGATTGTTTGACAGCAGACTCGGAAAATGGACAGGTGTAAACCCTCATGATGAATTTGTATTAAAAACAGGAACTAAAACCACTCACCTTAAAGGTGATATTTTACATTATTCATATTATACTTTAGATGACCATATTAGACAAGTTGAAAAATTTACCGACATTTCTTCAAAAGCATTATTTAATACAGGTAAAAATGCTAATTATTTCAAATTAATTTTTAGCCCTCTCTTTAAATTTATCCGTGATTACCTGCTTAATTTAGGATTTTTAGATGGTCGTCTGGGATATATTATTTGTAAGTATTCGGCAAAAGCCACATATTTAAAATACTATAAATTAATAAAACTACATCAGCAAAAAAAATAATACCTTCGCAATTTTATGGAATTTAAAAAAATCATTATCAGCAGAACGGATAGTATTGGTGATGTAGTTTTAACATTACCGGTAGCAGGAGTTTTAAAAAAGCTGCACCCTGACTGTAAAATAATATTTTTAGGTAATTCTTATACTCGTGAAATTGTTAATACTTCAATAAATATTGATGAATTTGTAGATTGGGACGAAATAAAAAAACTAGACAAAAAAAATATTATTTCTTCCATAAAGCAAATTAAAGCTGATGCCATCATACATGTTTTCCCCGACAAACTAATTGCAGAGGTTGCAAAAAAAGCTCAAATACCTCACAGGTTTGGAACAACAGGTCGTTTGTACCACTGGAATACCTGCAATAAACTTATAAGGCTTTCACGAAGACATTCGCCTTATCATGAAGCTCAACTCAATCTGAAACTAATCATAGCTCTCGGAGCGAAAGAATTATATGAAAAAAATGAAATTCCAATATTTTATGGAATGAAAAATATAAAACCTTTAGAAAAGAATTTAAAGGATTTAATCTCAAAAAAACGGTTTAATCTTATTCTACATCCTAAATCAAAAGGAAGTGCAAGAGAATGGGGAACAGACAATTTTGCTCAACTTATCAGAATCCTTCCAAAAGATAAATTTAAGATTTTTATAACAGGGACACAAGAAGAAGGTCAATTAATACAAAAATCCATTATTGAAAAATTCCCTGAAGTTAATGATTTAACCGGAAAACTTACCCTTGGGGAATTAATCAGCTTTATTTCAAATGCCGGCGGATTGGTTGCTGCAAGTACCGGACCTTTGCATATAGCAGCGGCTTTAGGAAAATATGCAATTGGAATTTATCCGCCAATAAAGCCCATGCATCCTGGCAGATGGGCGCCAATTGGTAAAAATGCTTCTTATTTGGTTTTGGATAAAAAATGTAATAAATGCAGGAAAAAGAATCATTGCGATTGTATTGAAGAAATAAATCCTGAATTAGTAAAAAATAAATTAATGGAGATAATATTATGATTGCTAATAAAAATAATCCTAATAATAATAAATGGCTTGTAATAGTTAATCCGAATGCGGGAAGAAGAAAAGGTGAAAAAGACTGGGGAGAAATCAAGAGGCTGATAAAAAAAACCGGTATCGGATTTAAAAGTGTTTTTACCGAACACAAAAATCATGCTATCAATATAACTATTGAATATATAAAAAAAGGATTTAGAAGCATAATCATAGTTGGTGGCGACGGCACAATGAATGAGGTAGTAAACGGTATATTTATCCAGAAAGATATTCCGACAACTGATATAACGCTCGGGATGATTCCTGTTGGGACCGGTAATGACTGGGGCAGGATGTATTTTATTTCAAAGGAGTATAAAAAAGCAGTAAAAACCATTTTAAGAGGCAATGTCTTTCTGCAGGATGCAGGTGTTGTTAAATATCATATAAAAGAAGTTGAAAAAATCAGATATTTTGTAAACATGGCAGGAATGGGATATGATGCCTTGGTTGCAAAAAAAACCAATGCCATGAAGGAAAAGGGCGGCGGCGGTCCTCTTGCTTATCTACTCAACCTTGTTTTAGGTTTGTTTCAATACAAAAATACTTTTTTTGAAATAAAAATTAATGATAATGAGGTTTTTAAAGGTAAAGTATTTAGTATGAGTATTGGTATATGCAAATATAATGGCGGCGGAATGAAACAGTTACCTAATGCCGTTCCGGATGATGGATTACTTGATGTTACTTTAATTGAAAAAACATCAAAATTTAAAGTAGTAAAAAATATAAAAAATTTATATGACGGCTCATTTACAGACATGCCTGAAGTAAAAACCTATATTGGTAAAACCGTTTCAATAGTTTCAAGACCAAGAAATACAATCTATCTTGAAACAGATGGTGAGTCGTTGGGACACTCTCCGCTAAATTTCAGTCTCATTCCCAAAAGTGTGAAAATTATTGTTAGTAAGAAATATTTGAAGATAAATGGAGAGTAATATCTTTTCAAGTTGAGTTATCTTTTAAATAATATAATCTGACGTTTATCATGCCTCAATCCAATCTCCGCTTTCCTTAATCAATTCAATCAAGGCATCAACAGCATAATTTTCGTTAATATTATTTTTAACGATTTTTTTACCCTTATAAAGAGTTATTTTCCCTTTTCCTGAACCGACATATCCATAATCGGCATCAGACATTTCACCGGGACCATTGACAATACAACCCATTACAGCTATTTTTAATCCTTTCAGGTGATTGGTTTTTTCCCGGACTTTATTTAATGCTTCCTGAATATTAAATAAAGTTCTTCCGCATGAAGGACAAGCAATATATTCTGTTTTGGAAATCCGTGTCCTTGTTGCCTGAAGAATTCCCAAAGCAATTTTATTGATTGTTTCCGGCGTTATTTTTTTGTTTGTGTCAATCCAAATTCCATCGCCCAGTCCATCCAATAATAATGTTGAAAAATCAATAGAACTCCTTATTAATAATTCTTCTTCAGTTAAATTTTTATATTTTCTTTTGATGATTACAGGTGTTTCACATTTTTTAT
>JAUXFX010000169.1 GCA_030622635.1 Bacteroidota bacterium | reverse complement strand
CGTTTGCAGAACCTGTCAGCGTTTAATAATAACCCGTGAATTATTCAGGTTAGTTTAATAATCTGCGAAATTAAGAAAAAACACAGAATACTTTTAAATTTCAGTTGTTTATTGCTTCACCTATCAACGTAGCTGAAGTGCATTCAATTATTTTAACATTCACATAATCGCCGGGTTTAAACTCTTTTTTCGGAAATACCGCCACTTTGTTTTGACTGTTTCTGCCTGATAATTTTTGGTCTGATTTTTTTGAAACACCTTCAACCAAAACCCTGAATGTTTTACCAATATCTTTTAAATTACTTTCTTTTGATAGCTTTTGCTGAAGCTCAATTATTTCTTTCAGTCGTCTGCCTTTAGTTTCATCAGGAATATCATCTTTAAATTTATCAGCAGCGATAGTGCCCTTACGTTCGGAATATTTAAACATAAAAGCAAAATCATAAGCTGCCCATTTCATTAATGAAAGTGTTTGTTTGTGGTCATCTTCGGTTTCACCACAAAAGCCGGTGATAATATCTGTTGATATTGCACAACCCGGTATAAATTTCCTGATAGCTTCAATACGGTTAATATACGACTGCCGTGTATATTTACGATTCATTAATTCAAGAACTCTTGTGCTTCCCGACTGGACAGGCAAATGTATGGCTTTGCATATGTTTTCATATTTTGCAATAGTTTGAAGCAATTCATCTGAAATATCCTTCGGATGAGAAGTTGCAAAACGAACTCTTAACTGAGGGTTAACTAATGCAACCTTTTCAAGTAATTGAGCAAAATTTACATTATCTTCCTCTTTCCAATTATAAGAATTTACATTTTGACCAAGTAAAGTAACTTCCCTGTAACCTTGTTTAAATAAGTCATTTGCCTCATTAATTATTGTTTGGGGATTTCTGCTTCTTTCCTTACCTCTTGTATAAGGAACAACACAATACGAACAGAAATTCTGGCAACCTCTCATAATTGAAATAAATGCAGATACTTTATTGTCGCCAAACTTTACAGGATTAATATCTGCATAAGTTTCTTCGGCTGATAAAAGTACATTCACCGCTTTTTGACCGCTTTCAACTGTTGTCATCAAATCCGGCAGGTAACGGTATGCATCTGGTCCGGCAATTATATCAATAATTTTTTCTTCTTCAAAAAGTTTTGATTTTAAACGTTCTGCCATGCAGCCTAAAATGCCAATTTTTAAATGTGGGTTATTTTTCTTTTGGGCGTTTAATTCTTTCAGCTTTTTTCTAACTCTTTGCTCGGCATTATCCCTGACCGAACATGTATTGATAAAAATTATATCAGCTTCAGAAATTTTATTTGTTAATTCATAATTATTATTAATCATGACAGAACCAATAATCTCACTATCGGAGAAATTCATCTGGCAACCGTAAGTTTCTATATATAATTTTTTTTTATGATTCACATTAAAAAATTTCTGCGTTAAAATTTATTTCAATAACCATGTAATAAAATTACCCTGATTTAATTAAATATCAAATAATTACTTCAGATTTTGGGATGCAAAATTAATTAAAAACTTACGTTGATATAAAATTTATTTCATTTAAAAGTAAAATACTTTTGGATTTTAAAAATTTAATTGTTTTACTTTTGCACCCAAAATTAAAGAAAATTAATAAATTTAATACATTTTAAAAATGGCAAAAAATCTTGTTATTGTTGAGTCACCTGCAAAAGCAAAGACTATTGAAGGATTTTTAGGTAAAGATTTTCTTGTTAAGTCAAGTTTTGGGCATGTAATGGACTTGTCGAAAAAGAAATTGAGTGTTGATATAAAAGACGGATTTATTCCAAAATATGAAATATCTCCTGATAAAAAGAAAATTGTATCTGAATTAAAAAAATATGCTGATGCTGCCAAAACTGTTTGGTTAGCTTCGGATGAAGACCGTGAAGGAGAAGCCATTGCATGGCATTTGGTTAATGCGTTAAAGTTAGATGAGAAAAAAATTAAAAGAATTGTATTTCATGAAATTACAAAATCAGCAATTACCAAAGCAATTGAAAACCCGCGTGGTATTGATAAAAATCTTGTTGATGCCCAACAGGCACGAAGAGTTTTAGACAGGCTTGTGGGGTATGAATTATCTCCGCTTTTATGGAAAAAAGTTAAACCGGCATTATCTGCCGGACGTGTTCAGTCTGTTGCAGTTAGATTAATTGCTGAAAGAGAAGAAGATATAAATAAATTTAAAAGTAAATCATCTTATAAGATTACTGCTAAATTTGACATAAATAATGATTTCGGAAAATCAATATTAGTTGCCGAACTCTCAAAAAAATTCAATACAAAAAATGAAGCAATAGAATTTCTTGAAAAATGCAAACCTGCTGAATTTACAATTGCAGATATTGAAACCAAACCTGCAAAAAAGTCTCCGGCACCTCCTTTTACAACTTCCACTTTACAGCAGGAAGCCAGCAGAAAACTTGGTTTTTCGGTTGCAAATACCATGCGTGTGGCTCAGCAACTTTATGAGTCGGGAAAGATTACTTATATGAGAACGGATTCCGTTAATTTGTCAAATCTTGCTCTTGCAATGGCAAATAAAGAAATAAAAAATTCTTTTGGTGAAAAATATGCAAAAACCAGAAAGTATTCTACTAAAACCAAGGGTGCACAGGAAGCTCACGAAGCAATTCGTCCTACATATTTTAATGTAAAAAACATTGAAGGAGATAATGCCCAGAAACGACTGTATAACCTTATCTGGAAAAGAACAATTGCTTCACAAATGAGCGATGCCTTATTGGAGAAAACAAATGTGACAGTAAATATATCAAACCTTAAAGAAAAATTTATCGCAAAAGGCGAGGTAATCAAATTTGACGGCTTTTTAAAAGTTTATTTTGAAATATCCAATCAGGAAAACCAAGAGGAGCAAAAAGGTGTTTTACCACCTTTAAAAGTCGGTGAAAAATTATTGAGAAACGAAATTATTGCTGAAGAAAAATTCACACAACAACCTCCGAGATATTCCGAGGCAAATTTAGTTAAAAAAATGGAAGAACTTGGAATAGGCCGTCCTTCAACATATGCCCCCACAATTTCAACTATTCAGAGAAGGGAATATATTGTTAAAGAAGATAAATCCGGGATTCAAAGAAATTACAATTTCATTTCCTTAAAAAATGATTCTATAACAGAAGAAATTAAAACCGAAAAATCAGGGTTTGAAAAAGCCAAACTTTTCCCGACGGATATTGGAATTTTAGTAAACAAATTTTTACTCCAATATTTTGATAACATTTTAGATTATAACTTTACTGCCAGTGTTGAGAAAGAATTTGACGAAATAGCCGAAGGACAAAAGATATGGAATGAAATGATAGGTGAATTTTATGGTCCATTTCACAATAAAATTGAAAATACACTTGAAAAGTCAAAAAAATTCAGCGGTGAAAAACTGCTTGGTCAGGAGCCCAAAACAGGAAAAAATATATTTGTGAAAATCGGAAGGTTCGGGCCCATAGTTCAACTTGGAGATACTGACGACGATGATAAACCCAAATTTGCAGGATTAAAAAAAGGGCAAAGCATAGAAACTATCACACTGGAAGAAGCTCTTGAACTATTCAAATTCCCAAGAAATATCGGCAAATACGAAGATACTGACATGACTGTAGCTATCGGTAGATTCGGTCCTTATGTGATGCATAATAAATTATTTTATTCTCTGGCAAAAACAGATGACCCCACTACAATTACACAGGATAGAGCTGTTGAATTAATTGAAGAAAAACGAAAAAAAGCAAAAGAAAATATTATCAAAGAATATAAAGAAGACAATTCTGTTAAAGTTTTAAGAGGAAAATATGGACACTATCTTTCAATAAAGAAAAAGAATTTTAAAATTCCAAAAGAAATGAATCCCGAAGAGCTAACTCTTGAAGACTGTCTGAAAATAGCCGAAGACCCTAAAAATACACCTAAAAAAAGATTTTCAAAAAAACGAAAATAATGGATATTGAAATATATTTTAAACCAATAGATCTAACAGGCTACGAATATGCAGAAAAGTCCCATCGCAGAAGATTGGGAGATGTTGTAAAAAGTTATAATACTGCATCCGGTTTTCCTGATTTGGATAATCTAGATATTGCAATTATTGGTATTAATGAAGACCGGAATGCCATAAATAATGAAGGATGTGCAAGTGCACCCGATAATATCAGAAAAAAACTGTATAAACTTTTTGAAGGTGGAAATAAAACTAAAATAGCCGATTTGGGCAATATAAAAAAAGGCAATACAATTAATGACACTTATTTTGCCGTAACTTCGGTTGTTTCAGAATTATTAAAAAATGATATTATTCCGGTACTTATTGGTGGAAGCCACGACCTTACTTATACAAATTATCAGGCTTATGAAAGCCTTGAGCAGATAATAAATATTGTTGCTATAGATTCGGTATTTGACCTTGGGAAATCCGAAGAAGATTTTAATTCACAATCATATTTAAGTAAAATTATTTTACACCAGCCTAATTACCTTTTTAATTATACCAATATCGGTTATCAAACCTATTTAATTGATCAGGAAGCAATAGGTTTGATGAAAAATTTATTTTTTGATATTTATCGTTTAGGAAATGTAAGGGCAAATATTGAGGAAGTTGAGCCTATTGTAAGGAATGCCGACTTAGTTACTTTTGACATATCTGCAATCCGCCAGTCGGATGCCCCTGCAAACGGAAATGCATCTCCTAATGGTTTTTACGGAGAGGAAGTTTGTAAGATTGCACGGTATGCGGGTATGAGCGACAAATTAACTTCAATCGGCTTTTACGAAGTTAATCCAAAACTTGACAGGCAAGAACAAACCTCACACCTTGTTGCACAGATGATATGGTATTTTATTGATGGGTTTTATAATCGTAAACATGATTTTCCACTTAAAGAAAAAGAAAATTATATTAAATATTTGGTTTCAATCAAGGACCATAAAGACGAGATAGTTTTTTATAAAAGTAAAAAAAGCGATAGGTGGTGGATGGAAATTCCAATTAAAACCAACCTGAAACCCAAATATGAACGGCATTATTTAGTGCCATGCTCATATCAGGATTACCAAACTGCCTGTAAAGATGACATACCCGACAGATGGTGGCAGGCGTATCAGAAGTTGATTTAGAATCCTATTATAACAACTCCACAGCCTTCTGAAAAGTTTTATCAACTTTATGATATATCGGATAAAAGCCTTTATCGTCAAGCAAGTTGCGCCCTATAAAGGCTTTTAATAATATTTTTATTCTTTCGTTTGCATACTTTATTCCTTTATTTTCCTTTTCAACACTATTTTCTTCAGCAAAATTTAGAAAATCATTAAATATCAAATCAGATATTATAAAATCCTTATTAAAATTTTCAAAGGTTTTATAAGTACTGAGTTGGTCTCTGTTTTTATCAGTATATTCAAAGGCATATCTAAAAATTAACCCTTTATTAATTAATTGATTATAATATTTCAATTTTATATCTTTTTCAATTGGCACATAAATATCGGGCATAATCCCACCACCACCATAAACTACATTACCTTCCGGAGTAATATATTTTAATGAATCATCAAAATGAATGCTGTCAGCATTTTCCAGTTCACCGTTTGAATATCGATTATAAAATTCCATATAATAATCTTCAATACCATTTTCATAAGATTTTTGTATACATCTGCCGGTAGGTGTATGGTACCTGGCAACTGTTAATCGCAGAGCGGACCCATCAGGGAAATTCAATTGTTCCTGTACCAAACCTTTGCCAAAGGATCTTCGTCCTACTATCAGTCCCCTGTCATTATCCTGAATAGCTCCTGCAATAATTTCGCTGGCTGATGCTGATTCTTCATCAATCAAAACAATAAGTTCGTTTTTTTCAAAACAACCTTTTTCAGTGGCATAAGCGAAATTTTTCGGTCTGCTGTAACCTTCAGTATAAACAATCAATTTTTTATCTTCTAAAAATTCGTCTGCAATTTTAATTGCCGACTGAAGATAACCACCGATGTTCCCTCGTAAATCCAGAATTAATTTGGTCATGCCTTTTTGTTTTAGCTCTTTTAATGCTTTGATAAATTCATCGTAGGTTGTAGCTGAAAATTTATTCAATTTTATATATCCGATAGAATCGTTAATTATATAGGCAATGTCAAGACTGTAAGTAGGAATTACATCTCTGATTATATTAAAATTTATAAGTTCATTGACTCCCCTGCGGAAAATACTTACTTTTACTTTGGTTCCTCTTTTTCCTTTTAATTTTTTTACTGCGTCTTTATTTTTAATTTTTATTCCTGCAAAAAGTGTATCATTAATTTTAACTATTCTGTCTCCGGCTTTAATCCCTGATTTTTCAGAAGGACCCCCCAAAATTGTATTTATTACGGTAATTGTATCTTTTTCAATTCTGAACTGTATTCCAATACCTTCAAAATTACCGAGTAATTGGTCATTAACTTCATTAAATTCTTCTGCAGGAATATATTGTGAATGAGGGTCAAGTTCCTTCAACATTCCGATAATTGATTCTTCGGTTAACTTTTTACGATTGACAGAATCAACATAATCCTGCTCAATATAATTGATAACGTCGGTTATTTTATTGTATTTATTTAAGTTAATGGGAAATATATTGTTGTTAAAAGAAGAAACCGAAGCCAGTTTGCTTCCGATATATATCCCTATTATTAAAATAAGAGCAAAGAAAATGGGTTGATAAATAAAAAATCTTTTATTGTACTTAGTCATAATAAAGCAATTTAATACTATACTAATTCTTAACAAGTTTTGCGAAGCAAAGCTGTTTAGAAGTAGTTATGCGTGCGGAACAGACCTATAAAACTTTTGCATTTCTGTTCCGCATTAGTATAAAAAAGCTCTCTTTGTAAAGAAAGCTTAAAACTTTTATCTTGTTCTGTACCCGGGGCCGGGATCGAACCGGCACGAGTGCTACCTCATTGGTTTTTGAGACCAACGCGTCTACCAATTCCGCCACCCGGG
>JAUXFX010000088.1 GCA_030622635.1 Bacteroidota bacterium | reverse complement strand
TTACAGATTTCCAAAGGTAAAACCATCTGAGATAAATAAAATTGATATTGAAATTTCGGTTTTAACACCTTTGAAAAAGATCAGTTCAATTGATGAAATTGAAATGGGCAAACATGGTATTTACATAAAAAAGGGAGGTGCTTCCGGAACTTTTTTACCGCAGGTAGCCAAAGAAACCGGCTGGACCAAGGAAGAATTTCTCGGTCATTGTGCAAGAGACAAGGCAGGGCTGGAATGGGACGGCTGGAAAGATGCAGAGATTTATACTTACGAAGCTTATGTGTTTAGTGAAAGTGATGTTGAGTAACTGCCGGCTATCAGTATTGAATTATCCAGCCAATAATTATTCTAATGTAAAATAATCAGAAACATTCCGGTATATTGGTTCAATAATAAAATTGCCTGTTGTATCAATATAGCCCCATTTTATATTCTTTTTTGCTCTACATAAACCATAGTGAAAATCACAGGCTTTTAAAAACATTGGTTGTATTGCCATATTACCTGATTTGTTAATGAAACCAAATAATTCATTTTCTTTGATCCTTGCTAATCCTTCATAAAAGTCATAGGCTTTCAAATAGTATTTGTTATTTAATTTTTTTCCGTTTTTCAAATAATAACACCATAATTCACCTTCTTTTACCAATACAATACCTTCCTTACAATTATTAATTTTCTCAAATTTACAATTAATAATAAAATAACCCTTTTCATTAATCAGTCCCCATTTATCTCCTTTTCTAACAGCAGCAACACCTTCAGAAAAGTTTTTTGCGGCATTAAAGACACATTCAACCACCAAAGCACCTGTAGTATTCACAAAGCCCCATAATTTGTTTTTTCTAATCATAAAAAACCCATTTTCCTGAATTTTAATTTTATCATATTGATTAGGGATTTGAATTTCATTGTGGATATTCATGTATCCATATTTTCCGCGTTTTCTAATTTTAAATAAACTATCGACGGGGTAATGTATTATTTTTTTTGAATTTTTATAATAATAAGGAGCATTAACCATAATGGGTGTATACAAAATATCAAATATTGAGTCAATTACCAGTTTGCTTTCCTGATTGATTACTCCCCATTTTTTATCACTTCTCACAAATGCATATGCTGATTGTTGAGCATTTATTTGAGTTATAGATAGAATAACTATCATAAAAAATAATATATGTTTCATGATATTTTAAGGTAACGAATAAAAAATAAATGCACTTTTGGAATATAATTTATACAAGTTATTTAAAATATTAATAAAGCAACTGGGTCTTTCCCTTTTAGTCTTCAATTATTAGTTTTTCTCTAATTTTTATACTATTGGTTATAACCTCTATAATATATATTCCTTTCTGAAGACATGATAAATTGATAGTATTATTTTTCGGTTTTTTAACTAATACATTTTGTCCTATTTGATTATAAATTGCAACTTTTTCTATTTTGTGTCCACTGTTGATTGCAATATTCAAAATCTTGTTTGTCGGATTTGGGTAAATTTGGATATACTGATTATAGGAATGCGAAGGTGTTGATAAATTATTCGGGTTTGATATAGTATCTCCTAAAAGCCAATCGGTTGCTGTCCATAAGAAGTTCCAGTCAGAGCCGTTATCGTCAAGCTCTTGTGCCACATTTGTGCTATCCCTGTCGCTATTTTCTTCTATTTCGGGATGTGGACTAATAAGTAAAACCCTACCATTGCCATAACTAAAATTTATTATTGCAGGTCGGTCATAAAAACCATCAAAAGTTGCAATTGTATCAAACTCAGTATTTGTGTATGGATTAAAAATAGAACCACCCCAATAGAGCATATCTTCGTTTTCTGATCCAAACTGGTTGATTTCATTTCCAAGATTCATGGTAAGCGTTGTCATAGCATAAGAGGGCCAAACAGCTAAATCATCAATTGGTCCAATAGCTTCTCCCTGAAAAAGATTCAATGGGTAGTTGTAGGTTACGCCTTGCCACACTAATTTATCACAAGCAAATTCTGCTCCGGCACAAATACCTATGTACGCACCACCATCGGCAATCATTTCTTGTATATTTTGTATTCCTGTAGAATTTATGTCAGCATTATAATAATCGGCATCGCCTCCGGGAAAATAAATCGCCCTATAAAAATCTTTTAATGTTATCGTATTAATATCTTGTGCAGTAACTCTATTATGTGAAACGCCTTTCCAGTTAAGAAACTGTTCAAAAGCTACAATTCCATCTTCCCAAGCACCAATATTATTATCATGATAAATAGCAAAATCATACTGCTCCTGTGCAAATGATGAATTTACAATAAACAATAATAAAAAAGTACAGATCTTTTTCATGTTTTTATTAAGTTATATATTTGTTTATTCGCCTTGTTGCTAACATTATTACAAAGTCAACACTTACTTTATTTCTTCATTATTATACCAATACAGAACAAGTTTTGACAAATATATTTGAAATTTATTTTCAAATATAATATTTATTTTAATATATCAGGTTTTTGTGAAAAATCTTCAGATTTACCCTGTTAAATGATTTTTGAAAAATAACAAATGACAAGCACCAAATTTCAAACGAAGCGAAGCAAGTCCGTCTGGATAAATTACAATGTTCAAAAATTCAATGACCAAAACAGTTTCGGTCATTTGATCATTGATATTTCGAATTTATCCATATGACTGAAAGGAATCCGTATGGACGGACAAGTTTTGTTATTTGTTTTTTGTTATCCATACGGACAAGTTTTGGTGCTTTAATTCAAAAATTGTTTGACTTTATGGCAAAGCATTAATTATAATTCAATATCTTCAAACAGACTTAACAACAAAAATTTACCTCACATATTTATAGATAAAACTTATTACAGCATGGATAAATGCTTTTGGGTTTTCATTGTGAATTCCATGGGCTGCTTTTTCAATATAAACAGGATAGGTTGCTCTTGATATTCCCTGATAAAGCAGTTCGGATTCTTTTGGCTTAATAAGAATATCTTCTTCGCCTATCAACACAAGTGTTTCGGCTTCAACCTTATAAAGTCTTTCGGTTGAGTTAAAATTTGAAGTCGCTTCAATTTGCTGCTGAAAACTTTTATTGGATTGTGGATATGGATTTTCTAAAACAAATTGAACAAGATTCTCAATATTTCTTTTGTTATTCAGGAGTTTTGGTGTGTAAATCCAGAATAAAAAATTACGAATCCATAAATCAAAATCTATTCCACTTTCAAGGGCTATAAGCATGTTTTCAAAAAGATAATTGTTTCTCTTTGAAGAAAAGGGTGCTGTAGCTTCTAAAATAAGCTTGTAAATGCGGTCAGGGTAGTTTATTGCTAATTCCTGAGCAATAAATCCTCCCATTGAATGTCCTAATATATGTGCTGCTTCAATATTCAGATAATTAAAAAGCTCATTAATATCGTCTGCAATGTGTTTAACAGTATAAGGCATCTCAACAGAGCTGCTGCGACCTATACCACGGTTATCAAAAATTATCAGTTTAAACTGCTTTGATAAACCATTAATTACAAATTGCCAACTCTGGCAGTCGCTTGCCAAACCTGCAATAAGAAGTAAGGGTTCACCTTCCCCGTGAACTTCATAATATAAATCTATATCTTTTAGACAGGCAATTGGCATTATAAATTAATTAAGAACTTTCAAATTTAGTAATTATTTTTTTAATAAAGAACCAAGAAATTTTCCAATTTTTTGCAATGAAAAAATATGGTCAACTTTTGTTGCTTCTATGGCGGATAAAGGCATTATATCAACTTCGGATGTTTTTGGATCCTGAACAATTGTTAAACCACCATATTCTTTAATCTTTTTTAAACCTAAGGCACCATCATTATTTGCACCTGTTAAAATAATTCCAATTAAAGCCGAACCATAAGCAAAAGCAGCAGATTCAAAAAGTACATCAATTGATGGACGGGCAAAATTTACCTTGCTTTCAACAGAAAGTGATAATGTTTTATCTTCCTCAATCAGCAAATGAAAATTAGGCGGAGCAAAATAAATTGTTCCGCGTTTGATTTTCTCTTTTTCATCTGCTTCCTTAACTTTTATTTTGCATAATTTATTAAGATATTCTGTAATATAATTATCGGAATGAGGACTTACATGCTGAACAATAATAATCGGAATATTAAATTTATCGGGTAAAACACTTAAAATTCTTTTTAACTCATTAAGCCCCCCTGCTGATGATCCTATTACAATTGCCTTGTATTGCATTTTTTGATTTTTGATTTTAGATTATAGATTTTTGATTTTAAACTCCTATTTTCTAATTCTTAATTCTTAAATCTAAATTCTAAATTCTTAAATATATAACTTCTTTTTATACATTTTTTCTTTATCATCAATAACTTTAAAATTAGAAACATTTTCGGATAATTTTAAATTTTCTTTAGAACCCAGACATAAAAAACCACCGGGTATTAAACTTTTTTCAAACAAATTAATTACATTGTTCTGTAAATCCCTGTTAAAATATATTAAAACATTTCTGCATATTATCACATTCATCTCACCAAAAACACTATCTATTACAAGATTATGATCGGCAAATACAATGTTTTTCTTAAGTGATTTATCAAGTAATACTGAATCGTATTTAGCCGTATAATAATCTGAAAATGAATTTATACCTCCTGCTTTTTGGTAATTGCGTGTATATTCTTTAATTTTATCAATATGATAAATACCTTCTTTTGCTTTTTTTAAAACCAACTTATTAAAATCGGTAGCATAAATTTGTGCCCTGTCGTATATTCCTTCTTCTTTTAAAATTATGGCCATTGAATATACTTCTTCACCTGTGGAGCATCCTGCATGCCAGATTTTAAAAAACGGATAAGTTTTAATTATCGGGATAATTTCCTCTCTGATTGCTTTGTAAAACGGGGGATCCCTGAACATCTCAGTAACATTAATTGACAAATCCTTTAAAAGAATATCAATAAAACCATCTTCGTATAACACTTTATATTGCATTTCGGAAACACTTTTTAATTCCGAAGCAGATAAACGATAAAGTATCCTTCGCTTAATATGAGCTTTGCTATAATTCCTGAAATCATAACCAAACTTTTGATAAATAGCTTCTATCAAAAGCTGTATTTCAATATTGATATTTTTATTTATGATTTCTTGTTTATTGCTCATTTGTAAACATTATATTTAGGCTCTATTTAGTGTTCGTCCATAAAGTAAGTGTTTTTTTGATTTCAGAATAACGATTAACCCCACATTAATGAATGAAACCTGAAACTTGGAACCTGAAACCTGAAACCTGAAACCTGAAACTTGGAACCTTAAACCTACTTATAAAGCCAAACCCTTAAAAGTGAAATTAATTTATCGGTATTTACAGGTTTAGCTAAGTAATCATTGGCGCCGGCTGCTATACATTTATCCCTGTCTTCTTTCATGGCTTTTGCCGTAAGAGCAATAATAGGTAATTTTTTATATTTCTTATCTTTTCTGATTTCGGCAATTGCTTCGTATCCATCCATTTCAGGCATCATAATATCCATTATTATCAAATCAACTTTAGGATTTCTATAAAGTTTTTCAATTCCTTCTTTGCCATTTCTTCCAATAGTAATTTTTATACCCTCTTCTTCCAAAACACTTGAAAGAGCAAAAACATTTCGCATATCATCATCAATAATAAGAATATTTTTTCCTTCGAGTATGGCTTCTTTACTATGGAACACTTTCAACATTTCCTGTTTGTTCTCAGGCATTTCTGTTTCAATCTGGTGAAGGAATAGAGCTGTTTCGGACAATAATCTCTCAAACGACCTTGCACCTTTTATAATTATACTATCAGCATATCTTTGCAGTCTTTCATCTTCATCTTTGGTAAGTTCTTTTCCTGTATATATTATGACAGGCAGGTCAGTGATCTTTTTATTTTTTCTTATCTTTTCTAACAAGTCAAAGCCCGACATATTTTTTAGCCCAAGGTCAAGTATCAAACAATCGAAAGTATTTTTAATAATCAGTTCATAAGCTTCTTCACCACTTTCCACTGCATTGATTGAAACGTTCCCATTACCCAAAAGATTTACAATGCTTTTCCGCACTAATTCTTCATCTTCAACAACTAAAATCTTTTTAATGGGTTTAGCAATTATATTTTCAATTTTTTTGAATACATCAATTAATTTTTCATGGCTAACAGGTTTAGTTAAGTAACCGATAGCTCCCATTTTCATTGCTTCAATTGATCTATCGGAAGCGGAAATAAAATGAACAGGAATATGACGTGTTTTCGGATTTTCTTTTAACCTTTTCATAACTTCATAACCGTCAATTCCGGGAAGTCCGACATCAAGAATAACGGCGCTTGGTAAGAAAAAATCGGTATAATGCAATCCGGATTCACCATCAAGGGCAACCATACATTTGAATCCTCTTTCATGTGCAAGTTCGTATAGTACATTGCAGAAATTTATGTCGTCTTCAATAATCAAAATAAATTTATCACCCTTCTCAATCGTGTTCCTGTCATCATTAAATACAGTAACTTCAGGAGTAGATTTAACTTTCTTTTGTATCTTTTCACCGTCTTTAATATTATATGACTGACTTGAAATCAGGTTTTTTTCTTCCTTGATTTCTCTATCAGGTTTTTTTTCACTTATTGAATCAGGCAAAAATAATGTAAAAGTAGAACCAGCGCCTTCAGTACTTTCAAGTTGTATTTCACCGCCAAGTATTGAAGCAAAGCTTTTTGAGATTGTAAGACCCAGTCCGGTTCCACCAAATTTACGGCTTGTTGTACCGTCAGCTTGTTGGAAAGCCTCAAAAATTGCCTGAAATTTTTCTTTCGATACGCCAATTCCTGTATCGGATACAGCAAAAGCAACTGTATTTTCAGGCTTTAAACCACTTATTGAAAGATTAGTATTCTTTTTAGGACGGAATACTTTTAAAGAAACATTTCCTTTAGATGTAAATTTAATTGCATTTGAAAAAAGATTTTTAATAATCTGGTTTACTCTCTGTATATCCGAATTAATATATTTCGGAACGTCTTTACTGATTTTAATATCCAACTTCAGTCCTTTTTCATCTGTAAGCGGTAAAAATGTTTTGTCTATATAATCTTTTAATTCATCAAAATATAATCTTTCAATATTAAGTTCTAATTTACCGGATTCAACTTTTGAAAGGTCCAGAATATCATTTATCAGGTTAAGAAGGTCGTAACCCGATGAATTGATCGTTCTTGCATATTCACTTTCCTTTTTATTCAGATGCTCCTTTCTATTTTCTGAAAGCAATTGCGAAAGAACTAAAATACTGTTTAATGGAGTTCTTAATTCATGAGACATATTTGCCATAAATTCAGACTTATATCTACTTGCAAGTTCAAGGGCTCTGGCTTTTTGTTCAATTTCCACCTGTGCCCTTTCCAATTCTTCATTTTTCTTACGAATATCGTCTCTCTGAATTTCCAGATCGTTGGTTCTTGCTTCCAGTTCTTCATTTATCACCCGCAATTCTTCCTGTTGCGACTGTAAATTTTCTTCTGATAATTTTAATGCTTTTGTTTGTTCTTCGAGCTCTTCATTTGCCTGCCTGAGTTCTTCCTGTTGAACTGTCAGTTCATTTGCCTGTTCCTGAGTTTGTGTAAGCAATTTTTTAACCTGTGCATGCGATTGTGTTGTATTTATTGCAATGGCAATACTTTCAAGGCATTTATCTAAAAATAATTGTTGCAATTCGGTAAATTGATTAATTGAACCTATCTGAATAACTCCAATCAACTTATCTTCAAATATTATGGGAGCAATAAAAAAATATTTAGGTATTATTTTGTTAACTCCATAATTTAATTCAGGTACATTTTTTTCAACATTTGAAAACAATATCTTGTTCTTATCTTTTGCAACCTGACCAATCAAACCTTCTCCGAATTTAAGTTTCCCAAACTTATTTTTTGTATCCTCAAAAGCATAGCTTGATGATAAATTCAGATACTCCTCATTTTCAGTCAGATAAAGCAATCCTATTTGAGCTTCAAGTTGTTTAACAAGAAAAGTAATTACATCATTTGTTAACTTATTAATATCTTTCTGACCGCTTAATTTCCCATCGAGGATGTTTAATCCTGTTTTCAGCCAATCCTGCTCTCTAATTTCTTTTGAAGTTTCGCGAAGTGTCTTAGTCATTTCATAAAGTGATACACCTAAAGTATCTTTATCACTTCTGGGAACAATATTGGCTGAATAATCACCTTTAGCTATTTTGTTTGACTGCTTAACAACATCTTTAAAACTTTCAACCATCTGGTTCATTGATTTTCCCAAAACATCATCTTTACTTCTTATTTCTACAGCATTGCTGTAATCACCGATAGCAGCCAACTGGCTGACATCTGCATAAGACCTTAATGATATAACCAATCTGTTAAAGGTATCCACCATTTCACCTACTTCGTTCTTTGGTGCCCTGATTCTTTTAATAACAAGTTCACCAATAGCCACTTGTTTTGCCCATGCTGAAAGTTTTTTTATAGGACCAACAAAACGGTTGGTTACTAATATTGATATTAATGACACAAGAATTACTGTAACAATAAATGCAATTTTTGCAATATCTGATAATTGCTTAGAGTATGCAAAAGCTTCATCATGTTCAATTTCTTCTAACAAAGCCCAGTTAACTCCAATATCCTGCAAATATTCAAGGTTACGATAAAGCCCAAGTACATTTTTACCTCTGGTGTTTGTATAGGTTGTTACTTCTTCTTTACCAAGCTCTTTGTTTATCAGATATTGTTCATCATCTTTATGTGTAATATAATCATGCCAGGTTAAAACTTTTTTATTATCAACTCTATCTCTCAAGATAATTGAACTACTATCAAATCTGTTAACTGACCTGAACAGGAGATCTTTTCCAACCAAATATGCTTCGCCCGTCTCTCCAAAAATATTTTTATCTGTAATAATTTTATTTATCCCGTCAATATTGATTTGAACTGCTAATATTCCCAGTTTGTTTCCCTTATTGTCAACTATTAAATGTCCTAAAAAACCTGAAACATCGTTGTTTGAGGGTTCATAAAATTCGAGATCAGAAAAAAGAGTATTTCCGGTTTCAAATATTTTTATACATGTGTTGCTAAAAAGTGTATTAGCATATTTCCCATTAAATAAATTTGTCCCCAGATCATCCTGCTTTTTCAGAGAAAACAAAATATTACCATCAACATCAATATAGAATATATCATAATATCCTTGCTTTTCGACTATTTTGTATAATTCTGCAGTTTTTTCGTCTGTAGAATTATTCCATGTTTCGGTATTAACAAATTCTTTTAATTCTAAATTACTTTTATCATAATTTTTTTTCAGATTGTTAAGAAACTCAATATTTGACCTGGTGCCTGACTGAAGTTCCAAAAAACTAACAATATCCTGAAAATAATTGTTAATAAATTCAAGCCGGAGTTGTGAGGTTGTATTAATAGCTCTTTCGGCAATAACAGTTAATCCTAAGTATGTATTTAAATAATTAATAAAACTAACCGTTGCAAGCGGAACAAAAGAAATTGCCAAAAACCAGATTAATAATGATTTCCCAATACCGACATAAAAGAGGGATCTCATAAATTTTCTGAACTTATCATATAAGCTTTCGTTGTTCATTTTTTTTATTTTTTAATAGCATATTTTTCAATTGTCTCGTAAAGTTCGGTAGGATTTACCGGTTTTGTAATATAATAATCCATGCCTGAATCGAGGCATCTTTCTTTATCTCCTTTCATAGCAAGAGCTGTCATTGCTACAATAGGGGTATGGGTTTTTTTCTTTTTTTCAAATTTCCTGATAAGGCGTGTGGCATCAAGTCCGTCCATTTCAGGCATTTGTACGTCCATAAAAATTAAATCATATTGTTTTTCCTTTGCCATTTCAAATGCTTCTTTCCCGTTTTCAGCAGTTGAAACATTATAACCTTTCTTTTTCAATAATTGCTCCATTATTTTTTTGTTTATTATTTGGTCTTCAGCTACTAAAATGGAAATAATATTGTTCTTTTCTTTTGATTCGACTTTTTTAAATAATTTTGTTTTTGATTCGGATGTATCGTATGCTTTTTTATCAAGTATCTTCAAAAGCATCATTTTTAATTCTTTCTGTTGTATGGGTTTTGAAATAGAATTATCTATTAAAAATTGTTCTTCTTCTTTTTTATCAAATGAATATTGATAAGGTTTCATAATGACGATTTCGGGAAGGAACTCTTTGGGCAATTCCTTCTTAATTTCATTCGCAACGTCGGTTCCTTTTTTAAAAGGCATAAAATAATCAATAAGCGCAATATTGAATTTTTTTTCCTTTTCAGCAGCATTTTTTAAAACATCAATTGCTTCTTTACAATTTGAAACTGTAACCGAATTAATATTCCAATAATTTAATAACCGGGAAATCACCTTGCTGTTTTCTGCTTTATCATCAATAATTAAGATATCAATATCCTCAGGTGATTGTTCAAGTTGAAGCTTCCATGGCTCGTCTTTTTGTTCTCCAATTTTAAGATTAAGAGTAAACAAAAATTCACTGCCTTTACCCAAAGTGCTTTCAATCAGGATTTCGCCTCCCATCATTTCAACAAGTTTTTTTGATATTGAAAGCCCCAAACCCGTGCCTCCATAAGTTCTTGTCGTAGAATCATCAGCCTGACTGTATAATTTAAAAAGATTTTCAATTTTATCCTCTGCAATGCCGATTCCTGTATCTATAACTGAAAACTTAATTCTTGCAATACCATCTTTAATTTCCATAAGTTCCACTTGAATTCCGACCAAACCTTCATCAGTAAATTTAATAGCATTACTCAAGAAGTTAATCAATATTTGACGAATCCTTAATGGGTCACCAATCAGTATGTCTGGCATTTCCGGAGAGATATCGCAAACAAATTCTAATTTTTCCTGAAAAATTTTAACTGATAGCAAACGAATAATTTTTTCAATCAGATCGCGCATGCTAAACTCAATTTTTTCAAGCATTAATTTTTCTGCTTCAATTTTTGAAATATCCAGAATTTCATTAATAATATCAAGTAACGATTCTCCTGATTGTTTAATATCTTTAAGCCTTTCGGTTTGAATTTCAGAATTTTGCTCATCCATTAAAGCTAAGTCTGCCATTCCGATAATACCATTTAATGGTGTCCTGATTTCATGGCTCATATTTGCCAAAAACGAACTTTTTGCAATGGTAGCCTCTTCCGCAACTTTTTTAGCATTATTTAGTTCATCAATGGTATTTTCTAATTTTCTTGTTGTTAATTCAAGAGTATGTTTTTGCTTAAAAAATTCAATGTAAGCCTTGATTTTGCTTTGCAAAATTTTCAGATCAAGGGGTTTGTAAAGATAATCAACGGCTCCTGTTTGGTATCCCCTGAAAACATGTTCTCTTTGCTTACTGATTGCTGTAATAAATATTATTGGAATATGCTTTGTTCTCTCATTGCTTCGCATAATTTCTGCGGTTTCAAAACCGTCCATTTCAGGCATTTGAACATCAAGCAAAACCATAGCAAAATCATATTCCAGCATTAAACTTAATGCTTCGTTCCCTGAGTGGGCTTTAACTATATTTAATTCCGGATTCTCTAAAATACCTTCAAGTGTAACAAGGTTTTCCTCTCTGTCATCTACAATTAAAATATAAAATTTATAATTATCATTCATAATATTATGATTTAGTGATTTAAATTTTTTTCAAGAAAAATACCAAATTAACAAAATTTATATATAAATAGCAAAAATACTGAAATTTTTAAAAAAATTAAATTTAATTTTTTATTCTCTAAAACTACCGGAAAAAATATTAAGGATAAATCTTTGTTATATTAACAATAATTTTATAATTTT
>JAUXFX010000111.1 GCA_030622635.1 Bacteroidota bacterium | reverse complement strand
TCTGCGTAATTCGATGATAATTTTTTATATTCTTAATGATATTCTTTTTCTGTTGATTTAATTTAAATGCTTATTAATTAAGTGTTTACAAAAAGTTGTCATTGGCAGTTCCGTATGACAAAGCTCGTTGCATCTAAAGCATTATCACGGAACGAATAAACAAACTCCCGGCAAAACAGAATAACTCTGCGAAGAATTATTATAGAAAAAACGTTACTGTTCACCTTTCTATTTGAACATTTGAATAATTGAATAATTGAACATTTGAAAACCGAAGTAAAATGAGAGAAAAGAAATATGATATTGAAGAACGGCTAATTGATTTTGATGTTGAGTGTTGAATGTTTAATTCCTATAAAGAAAAAAATGTTAAATTGCAATATCAGAAATACCAAATTTATAGTTTGTTTATTACATTGTCATAATTAGTCTGATTTTTTAAGTATCTTTGCATTAAAAATTAAGTTATGCCAACATTTCTGGAACAATTGAACAAAGCGTATTTTTGGGATATTGATCCCTATCATTTGGATGAGATCAAATCGAAAAGGTTAATTATTGAGCGTATTATGAATTATGGCAACCTTCATGAAATACGACTAATAAAAAAGTATTACGGAGAAAAAGAGATCAAAAAAACCATTTGTAATCTTAATTATATTGATCCTAAAACCTTAAATTTTTGTTCCCTGCTATTCAATATTCCAAAAACTAAGTTTAAATGTTATACACGGAAACAGTTGACCAATCAACATTGGAGTTATTAGTTCAATTACAACAAAAAGAATACCTGAAAGGGTTTTACCTTGTTGGGGGTACCGCATTAGCTTTAAAAATGGGACACCGGAAATCAGTTGATATTGACTTATTCTCAAACTTCAATTTTGATGCAGGCCTCTTACTTGAAAATTTATCAGCCGATTTCTCATTTAAGCTTTTTTTCTCAGCAAGCAATACTATTAAAGGAAGCATAGACCAGATTCAGGTGGACATTCTGGCTCATCGTTATCCAATGATTTGCGAACCTTTAACCATTGAAAAAATTTCCATTTTGGCGGTTGAAGATATTATAGCAATGAAGCTAAACGCCATTTCAGTCAGTGGGCAACGTGTAAAAGATTTCATTGATTTATACTACTTGCTTGACGAATATTCTGTAGCAGAAATGATTGCTTTTTATATGAGGAAGTATTCGCAATACAACGAAGCAAACGTATTGAAAAGTTTAACATGGTTTAATGATGTGGACCTCTCTGACTGGCCCATTTTGTTAAAAACTCCAAAATTAAAATGGGAAACTGTTAAGAAAAGAATCACAGAGGCAACCACTACTTATTTAAAACAGATATAAAACCGAAGTTTAAATTTTCATCTAAAACATTATCACGGAACAACTGAAGAAACTCCCGGCAAAACAAAAAAACTCTGCGAAGAATTATTATAGAAAAAACACTCAATAAGCAACACACAACGACCAAAGGAAGTCCGTATGGATAAGCAATAAAAAAGAAAGTGTCATTCTGAGTCACAAGACCAGGGAAAAAGGGGCGCACATAGTGAGATGACAATAAACCATCATTACTCTTTAATGTTTTTTTGTCATCGAATTGCACGAATTATACGAATTGAAAATTCGTGAAATCTGCGTAATTCGATGATAATTTTTTTAGATTCTTAATGATATTCTTTTTCTTTCAGTACCAACCTGGGGTGCTTTAATGGAATTAATGCAACTGTTCATGCACCAGGGCAGGTCATTCTCGTGGTTTGATATACTTGCAAATCTTGTGGGGGCAATACTCGGGGTTGTGGTTTTTAAGTGTACGGAAAGAGCGATTCCGATAACTATTGGAAGGAGTGAGAGCGAAGTTGCGATAAAAAAGCGATGAAGAGAAATGGCGAGGGAGCGAAAGGGCGAAATGGCGACTATCTGCGAATTAATTCTGTTTTAAAATAATTAAATTATCATGGAAAAAATCAGAACACACAGGGATTTGAAAGTATTTCAGCTTTCTTTTGATTGCAACCTCAAATCACATTTACACATACTTATATCCTCACGGAGTCGCAATTTCGCAATTTCGCAACTTCGCTCTATCGCCTTTTCGCCCTTTCGCTCCATCGCTCTCTCGCTCTCTCGCCTTTTAATTTCGCCTTTAAACTTCAACCTTAAAAACTTATGCACATCCTCACAATAGACGTAGAAGACTGGTACCATCTGATAGGAAACCGGTATTTTTCAAATCCGGATAACTGGTATGATAATGAATCCGTATTATTGAAAAATCTGGAAAGAATTATTGCATTGTTGGAGAAATATAATCGAAAAGCTACTTTTCTTGTCCTGGGATGGATTGCAGAAAAATATCCTTCGGTAATTAAACTATTAGTAAAAAATGACTTTGAAATAGGCAGTCATTCTTATTTGCACAGAACAACCAGATTTTTAAATAAAAAATCCTTTTTCGCTGATACTGAAAAAAGTATAAAAATTATTGAAGACCAAAGCGGAAAAAAAGTTGAATGTTATAGAATGCCTGCTTTTTCAATTGACCGGACAAATAAATGGGTATATGATATTTTAGCGGACCTGGGTATAAAATATGATTCTTCCCTAACCATTGCAAATAGAAGAAACAATTATGTTTATCCATATAAAATTAAAACTCCCAATGGAAGTTTTATAAAAGAATTACCCGTGTCAACCTTCAGATATCTATGGGTGAATTTTAATTCAGGTAGCGGGTATTTCAGAATGTTTCCGTTAAAGAAAATTACACAGTCCCTTAAAAATGAAAATTATAACTTGCTCTATTTCCACCCGCGTGACTTTGATCTCCAAACTCCGGTTAGTCTCAAAGTTAGCTTACTTCAGAATTTAAAAAACCGCATTGGTCTTAAGCAAAGTATTAATAAGTTTGAAAGTATTCTAAATAATTTTGAATTCACTGATATTAAAGAAGCAAGTCAAAAAATTGACTGGATAAAAGCTGATACTCTTAAACTATAATTTGAAAACAATGTCAACACCTAAATTTCTTTTAATATTTTTACTGATCTCTGCGGGCTTCAATACACTAACAAATGCCCAGAACTCTTTCCTTCCTTTAAATAAAACTTATGACAGGAATATTTATAAAGAAGTGTATTCTCCGGAAATTTATTATCATACCTCTGTTAATCCATTTTATATTCCGGAACTGAAAAAGGTAATCAACTATGATTCGCTGAAAAATATTTTATGGCTTGAAAAGTCATTAAACAAAACCTGGAAACAAAAAGCATGGAATAAATTCCTTAATGATGATGTGGTAACTTTACACCGTAAAGATTTTGACATTGCTGTAAATCCGTTAATGAATTTTGGTTTGGGTAATGACTTTGCTGATAGTAAAAGCACATGGGTCAACACAAGGGGATTGGAGATAAAAGGAAGAATTGGTAAGAACTTTTTGTTTTATACTAATTTTTATGAAAATCAGGCAGTTTTTGTTGACTATCTAAATACATATATCCATAAATGGAGCGTGGTTCCGGGTCAGGGGAAAATCAGGGAATTTGGTGACGATGGTTTTGATTATGCTGCTGCAACCGGTTACCTGGCAATGAATGCAGGAAAACATTTTTCTTTCCAATTAGGACATGGAAAAAACTTCCTTGGAGATGGTTACAGGTCTCTTCTATTATCGGATAACTCTTTCAATAATTTGTTTTTAAAATCTTCTGTAAACTTCTGGCATATCAAGTACATGGTATTATATAACCAGTATATTGACATTGGGGAAAGCAAGCCAAATATTGGTTATCCCCGTAAATACAGTACAGTACATTATCTGAGCTGGACAGTATCCAAAAGGGTGAATCTTAGTTTTTTTGATGCTATCATCTGGCAAGCCACAGACAGCACAGGAACATACCGGGGTTTTGATTTGCAATATTTAAATCCTATTATCTTCATGAGGCCCGTAGAATTTAGCATTGGCTCTCCTGATAATGCATTAATGGGCTTAAACCTTAGTGTTATTGCCGGCAAACATAATGTTTTCTATGGCCAATTTATACTTGATGAATTTAAATTATCAGAAGTTTCCGGTGGAAACGGATGGTGGGGCAATAAACAGGGTTTTCAGCTTGGTTTTAAGACTTATGATCCTTTTAATCTTAAGAACCTGTATTTTCAAACTGAATACAATTGGGTAAGGCCATATACTTATTCACAACGTGTTCCGTTAAAAAATTACGGGCATTATAACCAGCCGTTAGCACATCCTCTGGGGGCAAATTTCTGGGAATGGGTCAATATAGTTCAATATAATTATAACCGGATTTTCTTTAAGCTTCATTTACAATATGCCTTATATGGTGAAGACCCGCAGGGGAAAAATTTTGGCAAGGATATTTACAAGTCTTATGAAACATGTGTATGTGAATATCACAACCATGTGGGACAAGGGATTAAAACAACAGTATTTTACAACAACCTGAATATATCTTACCTGATTAACCCTGCTTATAATTTAAATTTTAGCGTAGGATTCACATATCGTTATCTTAAAAACGACCTGAGAAAAGAACAGACATCTTATGTTTATTTTGCACTACGAACATCATTAAATAACCTCTATTATAATTTTTAACAGGCCGATCCTTCAATACCCCGTGACCTTTTAGAATTCTTTTATGTACTTAAAAAGAAATTATAACCAACATATTGTTCAAATGATGTTTTGTCATCGAATTACGCTAATTTAACGAATTAAAATTCGTATAATTCGTTCAATTAGATGATAAACTTTTTTTATTTGAATCTTATACGGTTGGGTGATTTCTGTTTTTGTTGGTAACAAATTCCCACTTTGCGGTCTTTGCGAGAAAGAAAGAACCCAGTACATTATAATATTATCTAACCTGTTGATACCCCGTTCGTTGCAGCAGGGTAATTCGTTTTGTTTTTCTCTTGTTTTTTAACTTTTCCACCCAAATAACCCACATAATAAATATAACTACATAAAAGAAGGGCCTGAGAATCCACATATGGCAAAAGTCCCATATATCAGGATTCAACATTACAATTATTGAAAGAGCAACAATCCTGAAAATATTGATTAGATGAATAACAATAATTCCTGCCGGTATATACCATAATTTATGTTTCCATGGTCCCGGAAAAAGCAAAATCAAAACCGTCCATTGATAAAATTGTTTTAATCCCGAACAACTTGTGTTTACATCAATATAACCATTATCGGGAAAATACATTGTTGTTGCTTTTGTAGTTATATCATAACCTATAATGTTTTCCACTATCCACGAACTCGCTATAAATACCTGTTCTGCCAGAAACTGTGCTGTTTCGTTGAACAGTAAGAAGGATTTTAAAAATTTGATGTTTCCCCACCAGAGTTCATGAAATCCATAAATGATTACAGCAAATATCAACACATCCACAAAAGGGTGGAGTTTGTGTTTTTTTATGAAAACTTTGATTTTATTATTGACTTTATGGATGGACACTATTTTTCTTTTTCATTCTTAATAACAAAACAGGCAGATATGTAAATACTATTGCCAGAATAAGTATAATTAAAGTAAGTTTATATATGCCCATGTTTTGTAACAAGAATACTAAAACAATAAAACCTATGTTTACCAACATAAGTATAAGGGTTGCTTTAAAATGACTATTTGTTAATTTAAGAACTCTATGATGGACATGTCCTCTGTCGGCTTTGAAAGGAGACTTTTTTTTAATCAACCGATTAATAAATACCCGTAGGGTGTCAAATAATGGAACAATAAGAATACCTATTGAAACAGCGGGTGAAGAATGTACAAAATAGGGATTTCCGGGATCGATATTCAATTCGTTGAATTTAACAATAAATATCGCAGTAATAAATCCTAATAACAAAGAACCAATATCCCCCATAAAGATTTTGTTTTTTCGCCCGAAAACATTAAAAACAAAAAACGCTATCAAGGCTCCAACTAAGCTTGCAGCCATAATTGTAAGCTGATATTCCCCAACAAGATAAAACCAAATTCCAAAAGTTACAGATGATACAATTCCAATTCCTGAAGCTAATCCATCAATTCCATCAATAAGATTAAAAGAATTGATAATAACTATCAACACAAATAAAGTTAATAACACACTTGTAAGATAATCAATTTCATAAATGCCAAGAAATCCATGTAAGCTGGTAAATCTAATATTACCAAATTCAATAACAATTATGGCAGCAACAATTTGTCCTATAAGTTTCTTAAGTGGGGAAATTGCTAAAATATCATCTTTTAAACCTATGAAAAAAATCATTAATGACCCTGCAATAACATATTGAAAATCCGGTATCAGTTTAATGTTTATAAAAATCAATGATGATATAAAAAAGCCTGCAAAAATAGAAAGCCCTCCTAATGTAGGTATTTTGTCAACATGAGATGTCCGGCTATTTGGTGTATCAAATAAGCGCCTTGCCCTTGCTACGTCTATTATTGTTGGGATAGCAATAATAGATATTATCAGGGCGCCAAAAAAACTGAGAATAATTCTCAAATTTTGGTTATTAAAAATAAAATCTAAATACTCATTAAACATGACAACAAAGATATAACAAAATCATTTTTATACAAAAATGATTTGCAATTTTATTAAATAAAAATTTTTTGTGCATTTTCATTAATCTATTTAATTTTCAAGTGCCGATTAATAGAATATTCTATCTGCCAAATAATAATTTAATCTATTAATATATTTAAATGGTGACAATTTCCATATATTGTGTAAGTGTTTTAAACTTGTTATAGATAAATAACTCTTATAATTGAAATTCCAATATAATTGTTTATCTTCCATACCCCATTGTTTTTTATAATAATATGCTCCACTATTAAGTGTGCTTCTGCCAAAAGAATAAATTTGACAATGCTCTTTCTCTGCATCAATTATCATATTATAATGTAAAAGATATGATGTGTATAGTTTATTATATTGTTTTAATGTTGAAAACCAGCAATTTTCATAAAAGCTACCATAAGACAGACATATTCCCCCTCCAATAGGTTTATTTTCTTTATATGCTACAAATACTTTCGCAACTCCAAAAGAATACATATTAATCACGTTTTCAAAAAACCCGGGTGAAAGTACCGGTGATCCTATCCTGTGCATGCTTTTCTTGTAAACGTAAAAAAAATCATTAAGTAAATCCCTGGTTTTACCGGATTTAATTTCTATCCCATTTTTTACTGCTTTCCTGATTTTTCTCCTTAAATTAGAATCAAAAGAATTGATTTTTTCTTTTCTGTAATTTGAAAGGTTTAAAAAACCTGATATTTTTGATGTATGATAAAAGGGTAATATTGTCAAAAATGAACGGATGTGTATTTTTTTAATTGTAAATGATAATTCTTTGTTTATCATTCTAATAATTTCCTCAAATACAATTCCATAGTTCTCCGGAGGTATTTCATTATCAGACATAAATGGTCCTCCATACGAAAAATGCGGCATTGAAACCAATTTTTTTCCAATAATGCAAAATGGGAAAACACCAATTAAGTTTTTTTGATTATAAATTAAAATATTAAAATATTTCCATCCGAAAGTCTGGCTTAAAATCTGTCCTAAACAAGGATTATGAGCAATAGTATATAATTGCTCACTGTTCCAAATAAATTCATTCCACTGTTTAAAATTATTACACACCGTTATTTTCAAAGAAATATTCATAAGGATAGAAACAATTAAAGGTCACAAAAGTAATATATTTTATCATTGATGTCCGATTAAATTAACATGATTTGCTAATTATTATTTAAAATTTGTTTTATATTTCGCTCCGCTACATTTCATTCAGAATGACAGGTGCTTCTAAAAAACCTTTTACTATATTTCTTGATGATTTTAATCCTCAGGCTATAGCCCGTAAGTTAGCAAAAAAAATAAGGAAGAAACGTTTGATTCGAAATCTTACTCAAGAGTCTTTATCCAAAATGTCAGGTGTCAGCAAAGGCATTCAACCTCATATGCTTTCTGTACTCGACCGGTTAAGCATAATAGGGTCTTCGGGTATGGGGGCACTTAAGTATGAACCCGATAAGCATATCAGGGCAACCCAAAGTATAGATGATATTAACATACTTGCTACCGAAGTAAGGAAAATTATTTCGGAAGTTGATTTTACCGGATCAATAGATTTATTAGCTGAAAAAGGAGCTGATTTGACTGAATATAAAGAATGTTTGGAAACGTATTTTTATTTCAATTAATTTTTTTATTTTTGTAAAAGAATTGAGACCTTTTAGGAAAAATGGAAAAAAATGAACATATCAAACATTGGTTACAGTCAGCACTTCGTGATTGGGATATTAAGTTCTCAGGATGTCTTCCACTGGATATTGAAAATTTCAAATCAATATTATCTAAGTATTCTTCTATTGAACTTCATACATTTAACACAGATGATAAGGATAACCCAATTATCAGAGAAATTAAAAAAAATCTAATATTAAAATCATGAAAAAAATCATTTTAACATTAAGCATTCTAACTATTGGAATCAGCTTTCAATCCAATGCTTGTACAAATTACCTCATTACCAAAGGTGCTTCTACCGACGGTTCTACAATGATATCCTTTGCCGCCGACTCTCATGTTTTGTATGGCGAACTGTATCATTGGCCGGCAGCTACCTGGCCCGAAGGCGCTATGCTAAACATTTACGAATGGGATACTGGAGAATTTCTCGGTAAGATAAAACAAGTAAGAGAAACCTATAATGTGGTTGGAAATATGAACGAATATCAAGTTGGTATTGGTGAAACCACTTATACGGGCCGTTCGGAATTACGTAGCCAGCCCGGTGCGATCATGGACTACGGAAGCCTTATTTTTATTGCTTTACAACGTTCGAAAACCGCACGTGAAGCTATCCGGGTTATTTCAGAATTGATGGATGAATACGGATATTATAGTACCGGTGAGTCTTTCTCAATTTCCGATCCTAATGAAGTCTGGATTATGGAATTAATTGGAAAAGGCGGGACTATTTCTTTAACTAAAGATTCCTTAATGACAGAAAAAGGTGCTGTCTGGGTTGCTCTCAGAATTCCTGACGGATATGTTTGTGCCCATGCTAATCAGGCCAGAATTACTACTTTCGATTATCAGGCTGTTAACAATTGGGAAGATCCTAATGCTGATGTGTTCAATGCACCTGATGTAATTTCTTTTGCAAAAAGAAAAGATTTTTATGCAGGTGAAGATAAGGATTTCAGTTTTTCTGATGTTTATGCTCCGGTTGATTTTGGTGGCGCTCGTTTTTGCGAAATCCGTGTCTGGACTATGTTCAATCAGTTAACTGAAGGAATGGACAAATATTGGGAATACGTTAAAGGACATGTTACTCATCCGAAAGAACATATTAAAGGTTCTCCTTTAACACCGGAAAATTTTGCAAACAACCGTATGCCTTTATGGATTAAGCCAAATAAAAAAGTATCTGTGCATGATATGATGATGTTTATGCGCGACCATTTGGAAGGCACAGAACTTGATATGAGAAATGACATCGGTGCAGGTCCTTTTGGTGTTCCTTATCGCTGGCGTCCGTTAACATGGGTTATTGACAGTGTAGCTTACTGTAATGAAAGAGCAACTGCTACTCAGCAAACAGGTTTTTCATTTATTACTCAATCGCGTTCATGGCTGCCTGATGAGATCGGCGGAATTTATTGGTTTGGTGTTGATGATGCAGCTAACTCGGTTTACATTCCAATATACTCCAGCATTACCGAAATCCCCGAAACTTATGCAAAGGGTAATGGTGCTATGATGGAATGGTCGGATAATTCGGCATTCTGGATATTTAATCAGGTGTCGAATTTTGCCTATACTCGTTACAATTTAATCCATCCTGAAATTGAAAAAGTGCAAAGTGCTTTTGAAAATGAATTTATTGACTTCACTCTTGCAGTGGATGCAGGTGCAATGAAATTGTATAAAAAAGATAAAGATCTTGCCATAGCTTATTTAACAAATTATTCAGTTAACCAGGGAAACCGTGTTGTTTGTGAATGGAAAAAACTTTATCAATATCTTTTCATGAAATTTATGGATGGTAACGTAAAAGAACCTGATCCGGGCAAACAAAACCCAAAAATCAAACAACCCGGATATGGCGAAGAATGGTACAGAAGAATAATTAAGGAAACCGGAGACAAATTTAAAGTGATAGGTAGTACACATTAATTTTTATGTTATGGTTAAGGTAAGGGTAATGATGCCGGTTTGGGTAAAGGTTGGGGTAAGGTGATTCTTTACATAACCTTTACCCCTAAACTACACTGGCATCCTTACCCTTACCCAAATAATAAAAGAATTGGGTAAAGGTGATGGTTAGGAAGCCGGTTTGGGTGAAGGTTAGGGTTAGGTTTTTTTTACATAACCTTTACCCCTAAACCACACTGGCATCCTTACCTTTACCTAATAACTAATTGAATGATAAAGGTTAAGGTTAAGATGTTGGTTTGGGTGAAGGTAATGGTTAGGTGATTCTTTACATAACCTTTACCC
>JAUXFX010000170.1 GCA_030622635.1 Bacteroidota bacterium | reverse complement strand
GGGCGGTGAGGCCGCTGCATTGATACGCGTTTCGAGTGAGCCGATCGAATCTCCTGATGACAGTTTTGACCTTGGAAGGTTTTGAATTTGACAGTAATTACCAACTCAATATTGAAGATGCACATGCTATCTCCGATAAGGATTTGGTAATTTTTGTTGATGCTTCAACAGAAGATATTCCTGATTTCTGTATTTCAAAAGTTACCGAATCTTCAAAAATGTCTTTCACAACACACTCTGCCTCTCCCGGATATATTTTAGATTTGTGTAAAAAACTCTATGATAAGTCGCCTGTTACATTATTACTTCATATAAAAGGGTATGAATGGAATTTTAAAGAAGAACTGACAAAAAAAGCTGAAGATAATCTTGAAAAAGCAATTGATTATTTTAAAGAAAAGCTCAGGAATCCAAATTCATTGATAATTTATTATAAGTTTAATTAATTTGATTTTATTTATAGAAAAGCAGATACCATTCCAAAACCGTTAAACATCAATCATCCTGAACTCAGTTGGTTTGGGAACTCCTTTAAAATCTTCAATATACTTTTGTGAAATTTTATCAAAACAAGTATTTTTTCGTTCTCCATATAAATTAAAATAATCAGCTTTTACTTTATTGTAAAATTTTTCACTCATTACAATCCTGTTAGCTTTTGCCTTTGACATTAATCGGGCAGTTAAATCAATATCCTGTCCGTAATAATCATTAGCTCCTTTAAAAAAAGTAATATTGTAAACTTCCGTGCAATAATGGATCGAAACCTTACAATTAAGAAATACATCTTCAATTGGGTAATTTTTAATATTATCTATGGTAGCATAAATCTCTTCCAGCAAAGCAAAATAATCGTTATATGTTGATTTTGCCTTTAAATCTTCATCTGGAATATAAAGCATTATTTCATCTCCTATCCCTTTAACAACATTATCAGGAAAGTCATTTAAAAAAGAAATAAAGTTAAAAGTGTTGTTTAGTTTTTTGCCCCATTCTGCTAAACTTGTGTTATATTTTATATCTGTTGAATTGATAATATCTATAAAAAAACATGTACCGGGGTATTTTGACAGAGAACTAAGAACTTTTCCTATTTCTTTAGAGTTGGGGTTTTTGAAATTTATGAATGTTACCATAATTTATTTAATTAAAATGTAAAATTAACTATTAAATCTATTTTATTACTTTTATATTGTTATTTTTGTCATTTAATAAAATAAACTTGAAAAAGACCAGAATATATATCCTAATTATTATTTTTTGTTTTATTTGCTTCCCTTATATAGCAATATCTCAACAAGCGTCTGATAAAATAAAAATTAAAATTGACAGTCTTGAAAAAGTATTATTAACTGCAACTCCGGAAGATAAGTTAGAAGTTACAATTGAAATCGCTAAGTCTTATCTTAAAACATCACCTCAACAAACAATTAATTACGGGCTCAAAGCTGTTGATCTATCTATCAAACTTAACGATAAAGAAAAGGAAGCAATTGCTTATCATATTACAGGAATTGCGTATTATTATTTACGTGAAAATGATAAAGCATTAGAATGTTTTGGCAAAACACTAAATATTAATAAGGAAACAGGAAATAAAAAGGAGATTGCAAAATCATTAAAAAGCCTTGGTATTATACACATGAATCTTGGCAATAATAATGAAGCATTAAATTATTTTTTACAATCAATTATAATTTATAAAGAACTTGATATTAAAGATGAAATAGCCAGTGCACAAATGGGTGTTGCAAGGATTTACGCAAACCTTGGGGTTTATGAAAAAGCACTGGAATTTAATTTTCAGGCAATAAAAATATATGAACTGCTTGAAGACGATAAAGTAGCTAATGTAATTATGAATACCGGGATTTTTTATACTCAATTAAAAAATTACGAAAAAGCCATTGAATACTATAATAAAGCTTTGAAATTATATAAAGAGAAAAAATCAAATAAAGGTATGTCAATGATTAATAATAATATTGGCATTGTTTACCAACAACAACAAAATAATGATAAAGCATTAGAATACTTTCAAGAATCACTGAAAATAGCCCGGGCAAATGATTTTCAATCTGATATTTCAAAGGCTTTGTCAGGTATTGGGCTTATTTACGAAAATACAGGTGATTATCATAAATCCCTCGATACTTTTTTGAAAACACTTGAAATTGAAAAAAAGGCAGGTAACAAGACTGAAATAGCAAATATTTACAATAATATTGGAAGAGTATATTTTAAACTGAATGAAAATAAAAAGGCAATAACATATCTTAACAAAGGACTGAAACTGGCTGAAGAAATCAACACAAAATATTTATTAAAAAACGCTTACGAAGACATTTTTAAGTTTTATGCTTCAGCAGGGAGTTACAATGAGTTTTTAAACTATTTTAATTTGTACACGGCAATACAAGATAGCATTTTTGATGAAGAAAGTAAAAATAAAATTGCCAAAGCAGAAGTTCTCTACGAAACTGAGAAAAAAGAAAATTCAATTAAATTATTAACAAAAGAAAAAGAGCTACAAAGTTTACAAATAGAAAAGCAAGAATATTTCAGAAATTTTTTAATAGCTCTTTCGGTTTTAATATTAGCCATAGCGATAATTATATACAGCAGGTTTATTATAAAAAGAAAAGCCAATAAACTTCTTAAAGAAAAAAACAAAGATCTGGCAGAAAAAAACATTCAAATTGAAAAACAAAGCATAAAAATCGAAAACCAGTCAGAAAAATTAAAGGAATTAGATGAAGCTAAATCCAGATTTTTTGCAAATATTTCACACGAATTTCGCACACCCTTAATGCTTATCCGGGGTCCTTTGGATGATTATATTAAAAATAACAAATCAGGATTATTACCGGAAGAATTAAATAATCTCAAACTATCATTGCGTAATGTAAATAATTTGCAGCAGCTTATCGAACAATTACTTGACCTTTCAAAGCTTGAAGCAGGAAAACTATCCCTTAGTGCTTCAAAAACTAATTTAATACCCTTTATTAAAAGAATAATTGATTCATTTGCTTCAGCAGGCAAATTGATTGACATTAAATTTAATACTAATGTTGATGAATTATTTCTGTATTTTGATGAAGATAAATTAGAGAAGGTAATGAATAATCTTTTGTCAAATGCTTTTAAATTTGTGCCCAAGGGAGGAAAATTAACAATAATAATAAATGATGACAGAACTGAAGATAATGAAAATGTATCCGGTTCATTCGTATCAATAAAAGTAAAAGATACCGGTCCTGGAATTAAAAAAGAAGATATCCCTTATATTTTTGACAGATTTTACCAGGCAGATGATTCATCTGTAAGGAAATATGAAGGCACGGGAATAGGTCTTGCTTTGACAAAAGAGTTAATTGAACTGCACGGCGGAACTATTTCGGTTGAAAGTGAAGTTGGCTTTGGTACTACTTTTACTGTTCATCTCCCCAAAGGAACAGATCATTTATCCCATGATGAAATTGTTGATGTTTCTGAAACAGATATTTCTTCCAAACCAAAAGAAGTCAGTGAGCTTGATATTTCCCCGACTCCGGAAATAATTGATAAAAGTGTGGAAATTAAAGGAAGTAATATTTTGGTTGTTGAAGATAATTTTGATATGAGAAACTATATTGTGGGTCATATTTCAAAGGATTATAATATTATTGAAGCCGCTAACGGTAAAGAAGGATTAATAAAAGCTATTGAAAATATCCCTGACCTTATCATTTCCGACCTGATGATGCCCGAGATGGACGGAGTACAATTTTTAAAGGAAATCAGAAATAATAAAAAGACAAGTGATATCCCATTTATTTTACTTACGGCACGTGCAGGCGAACAAGACCGTATTGCAGGTTTAAAGGCAAAGGCAGATGATTATTTAACAAAACCCTTTAGCCCTGAAGAAATAAAAACCCGTATCCGCAATATTCTTGAAACAAGACAAAACTTACAAGAAAAATTCAGTAAAAAAATTCTTTCAATTGAATTTGATAGTCCTGACCTTGTTTCTGCAGATAAAGAATTTCTGCAAAGAATGCGGGACACGGTAATCGAAAATATTTCAGACTCTTCATTCAGTATTAATAATCTTATTGACAAAGCTTTTCTTAGCGAACGGCAATTACGCAGAAGGATCAAAGAATTAACCGGACTCTCCCCTGTTGAGTTTATCAGGCAAATTCGTTTACTTCATGCAAAAGAACTTTTATCGAAACAAGTTTTTAACAGTGTTGCAGAAATTTCTGTTGCAGTTGGTTTTAATAATCCTCATTATTTTTCACGTCTTTTCAAAAATATGTTTGGCAAATCGCCTGCTGAATTCACAACAAAGTAGTCCACGAATTTCACGAATTACACTAATAAAAATTCGATTAATCCGCCTGCCCCGTAGCGGAGCGCACTGGGGTGTAATTCGATGACAAAGAAATCTGTGAATCTGTGGCAGAACTCATCCTCTTAGAGACTTGAAGGTTCTTAGAGGATTTAAAAAGCCAATCAATCATTCAATCAACCAATCAATCAATCATTCAATAAAAACTAAAACCAATAATCCGTGTTAATTAGTGTAATCTGTGGACCGTTCACATAACAAATCGGACAAAACCTAACACAAATCGGACATTCTGCTCTCAAAGCCTTGACAAACAAGAGTTTTCACGTTATCTTTGAAATTGAATAATAAATAAATCAGTGGCAAATTATATAAAATCAATATTAATCATCTAAAAATATTTAAAAAAAATATTTATTAACATAAAATTAATTATTATGAAAATGAAAAAATTACTTTTTTTAACAATTATGCTGTTTACGTCAAGTCTGGCGTACAGTACAGTAGCGGATTACACTTTTTCCAGTTCAACCGGCACCTACACCGAAATAAGCGGTGGAACAGTAAGTACTGCAACCGGTGATGACGGAGCTGAAAACATTTCCCTGCCATTCACTTTCAATTATGATGACATTGGTTATACAACAGCCAGGATATGTGTAAATGGTTGGTTGGAAATGGGGCAGACATATACCGGGAATGTTTCCTACAATAGGTTGCAACATACAACTTACAAACCTTTTTTGGGACCCCTGTGGGATAATCTTTATGCGCGCGGAGCACCAGACAATACCGAGATCAGGTATGAAACTACAGGGACAGCCCCAAACAGGACATTTACAGTTCAATGGAAAAACGTTTGTTGGTATAACTCTGGAAGTACGGTAAACTTTCAGGTTAAACTGGAAGAAACCACGAACAAGATATACTTCTGCTATGGAACAAACAATTCCACCGAATCACGGAGTGCATCCATAGGAATAAATGATGCAACAGGTGGATACGGACATTTTATCAGTGTAACACCAGGCACGCCCCCAACTTCCAGTAGCACTTCTGCCAATAACGGAATCAGTACGGGCAGTTATCCCGGGGATGGTGCAATATATACTTTTACACCACCCGATATGGTATATTCTTCATGCACAACAACCCAGGACAACACAAATGATGTTCAGCCAGATATAACTAACCAGGAAATCATCGGTATTGAAATAGTAACACACGGATCTACCAATCCCCTAAATGCAACTTCTTTTACATTGAACACAACCGGAACAAGCTCAACTTCTGATATTGAAAATGCAAGACTCTGGTACACCGGAACAAGCAGTTCATTTGCAACCGGCACGCAGTTTGGTTCTGTAGTTGCTGCCCCCAACGGTTCGTTCACCATTACCGGAACACAAACGCTTACAGGCGGCACAAACCATTTCTGGCTTACTTATGATATAAAAACCAACGCTGTTATAGACAACTATGTTGATGCAGAATGCACATCCGTAACAGTTGATGGTTCGGCAGATGTTCCTACGGTTACGGCACCTGCAGGAAACAGGCAGATTAAACGGCTTCTAATTATTGGAACAGGAACAAGTCAGCAATTCTATATCCCAAGTCGTTTTTCCAGTGATTATGGTTGGACTGCCACTATCTTTACAAATTCTGAAATGGGAACATCAATGGACATAACGAAAATATCTTATTATGTCAACAACTCACCTTCAAATTATGTTACCAACAATCAAAAAATTTATATGTGCAATACAAATGATGTCGTTTTTGCCAATGCAGACAAACCCGACCCATCTTTAATGACTTTGGTGTATGATGCATCAATCACGTGGAATGGTCCGGGATGGCACGAAATAACATTGTCCACGATATTTACTTACGATATCAGTCAAAATTTAATGATATACTATGAAAACAGGGATGGTAGCGGTGCTTCGGGTTATCCGGAATGGCGATATACTTCCACCTCAAGCAATTATCGTGCAAAACACAGAAGTGGCAATTATGTTTTTCCAACTTCTTCCGGCACCAGAACATACAACCGGCCAAATATAAGAATTGAATACGATCCGGCAAGTGCCATGGCATATTCTTCCAGCACAACAACCCAGGACAATACAAATCCTGTGCGTCCGGATTTTACTGACCAGGAAATTATCGGCATTGAAATTGTAACAACCGGAGCCGCCAATCCCATAAATGCAACTTCTTTCACCTTGAACACTACCGGAACAACCTCAACTGCTGATATTGAAAATGCAAGGCTTTGGTACACAGGGACAAACAGCACATTTGCAACCGGCACACAGTTTGGTACTGTAGTTGCTGCCCCAAACGGTTCATACAATATCACAGGAACACAAACACTTTCATGCGGAACAAACCATTTCTGGCTAACCTATGATATAAAACCAGGTGCTGTTCTGGACAATTATGTTGATGCAGAATGCACATCCGTGACAGTTGATGGTTCGGCAGAAGTCCCCACGGCTACGGCACCTGCGGGAAACAGGCAGATTAAACGACTTGTTATTATTGGAACAGGGACAGATCAGCAAAATAAAATACCATTTAATGGTAATTATGACTATGGTTGGTCTGCCACTATTTTTCTTGCTT
>JAUXFX010000078.1 GCA_030622635.1 Bacteroidota bacterium | reverse complement strand
TTTGCTGCATTAATGCCCCCCTGTGCTGCAACCGAATGTGCTCTTCTCGGAGTATCCTGAAAACAAAAAACTTTCACATTATATCCTAATTCTCCTAATGAAGAAGCTGCTGCTGCGCCGGCAAGTCCCGTACCGACAAGAATAATATCCAGCTTCTTTTTATTAGCCGGATTCACTAATTTCATCGAGGATTTGTATTTCGACCACTTTTCGGGTAAGGGTCCTTCAGGTATTTTTGCGTTGAGTTTTGTCATCTTATTATTAATTTTTTAAGAAAATATTCTGAATGTTTTTATAGAAATTTTACTATCCGAATATCATATAATAAAGTGGAATAATTGAAAATCCAACCGCTATTACAATTGCGTAGATTGTTCCTATAGCTTTAATAAACGGTGTGTATTTACTGTGATTTAAACCTAATGTTTGAAATGCGGATTGAAAAGCATGATTCAAATGGATTCCAAGAACAATAAACGCGATTATATAGAGAATTGAAAAATAAATATCATGAGAAAATAAATATACAACAAGCTGGTAAAAATGTTCTTCTTGTGGAAAAGGAATCATTGCTGCTGCAGGTGCACTTATAAGCCCCAGCTTAATAAAATAAAAATTATAAAAATGTAATACCAGGAACAAGAAAATAACCAAACCTGAATAAATAACATATCTTGACATAAAAGATGTTTTGGCTTTACCTGAAATTTTATAATTAATTCCGCGAGAACTCCAGTTTTGAATTTGCAGAATAATCCCATAGATAATATGGATTAAAAAAGCAGCTATTAAAATAACCTCAAATACCTTTACTACCCAGTTTGTGCTCATAAAATGTGCTGCTGCAGTGAACATTTCTGCATGGTTTTCACAAATGGGCAAAATAAAAAGATTGATACCAAGATGAACAAGCAAAAAAACAATTAAAAACAGGCCTAATAAAGCCATAATAATTTTCTTGGTAATAGATGAAATAGATAATACCGATTTATTCATAATGTATAAATTTTTCAAAAAATTATAAAATATTCAATTATTGATTGAATAAAATATCTTTACATTTGTAAAATAATCGGCAAATTTAAATTTAAATTCTTTTATTATATATTATTTAAATAAATATTTTTATAATTTTTAATCATTATAAATAGTCATCAAAATATGTTAAAATCTTTTTATTTAAATGCAATCTGTCGTTGCGTCCTACACCGTGTCCATGTCCCGGATAAACGAAATAATCTAGCTGTACTCCTTCACTAATACATTTTTTAATAAAAGTCAGACTGTTTTGCCACACAACTGTCGGGTCATTAGTTCCGTGAATAATTAATAATTTGCTATCAAGTTTATCAGCATAATTCAAAAGATTTGCATTTTTATAACCATCCGGATTGTCCTCAGGAGTATCCATATAACGTTCTCCGTACATTACTTCATAATATTTCCAGTCAGTAACTGGTCCGCCTGCTACACCAACTTTAAAAACACCGGGGTTTTTTAACAACATTGCAATCGTCATAAAACCGCCATAACTCCATCCGTCAACGCCAAAACGATTGGTGTCAACAAAATCCTGGGATTTCAGAAATTCAACACCTTTCATCTGGTCAGCAATCTCAATATCTCCAAGGTTTCTGAAAATTGCGCTTTCAAAATCAAATCCCCTGTTTGCCGAGCCCCTGTTATCAAGTGTGAAAATTACATATCCCTGCTCTGCCAAATAATTCAGGTAAAGACCTGCACCACCTAACCACGAATCGGTAATCAATTGAGCATGAGGGCCTCCGTAAACATAAATAATTACCGGATATTCTTTTGCAGGATCAAAATCAACGGGTTTGATTAAGCGGCAATATAAATCGGTACTGTCATTTCCTTTAATTGTAAAAATTGACATTTCACCTAACTTATAATCTTTCAGAGGGTCTTTATTTTCAAGCAAAATTTGTAATACCCTAGCTTTGGCATCAAGAATTTTATATTCACGGGTTACATTAGTGCTGCTGTATATATCAATAAGATATTTACCGTTTTTGTTTAAAATTGCCCTGTGTGTTCCTTTATCAGGCGAAAGCCGTGTGATTTTTAAGTCTTTGAAATCAACGGAATAAATATTCCTTTCAATAGGACTTTCCTTAGTTCCGGTGAAAAATGCCTTTTTATCTTTTGGGTCTGTTCCAAGGAAATTAGTTACCACCCATTCACCTTTTGTTAATTGTTTTATCAATTCTCCATCAGTATTATAAAGATATAAATGATTAAAGCCATCCCTTTCGCTAAACCAAATGAATTGCTCAGGTTTTGAATTGAGGAAGTACATTCCGCGCTCGGGTTCAACATATTTTTCGTTTTTCTCTTCAAAAAGAGTTTTTATAAAATCGCCTGTTTCAACATCATATTGATTCAATTTCAAATGATTCTGATCGCGGTTTAAAACTGCAATGTAAATATATTTTTCTTCCGGACCCCATGAAATATTTGTAAGATATTGTTCAGCGGGTTCGCCGGTTTTCAGGAATATGGTTTTATGTGTCTGGCAATCAAAAATACCAACTGTAACCTGATGGCTTGTCATTCCTGCCATAGGATATTTGATATTTTTAAGTTCGGCAATCCTTGAATCAATATTTACAAGCGGATAATCAGTAACCATAGTTTCATCTTTGCGGTAAAAAGCCAGATAATTGCCTTCAGGCGACCAGAAAGTACCTTTATTAATTCCAAATTCATTTCTGTGAACAGATTTGCCGTTTACAATTCCTTTATTTTCGTCATTGGTTATTTGTATCTGATTTCCTTCATGAGCTACAAATAAATTGTTTTCAATTGTATAGGCAATTTGAAAAGTATTTTTTTCAATATCTTTTTTTTCAGCTTTTTTATCAAATTTATTGATGTCTCTGATTTCCTTTTCTGCAAGGTCATAAAGAAACAATTGATTTTTAAAAGTAAACATAAACACATTATCACCAAGCCATGTTATTGATGGAAATCTTTTAACGGAATCCTTTTCAATTTTAGTCATGCCTGTATTTATGTCGTCTATCCTTAAAATTGTATCTCTTTTTTCAGAAACAGCTTTGCCCGAAACAATGCAGTTATTTTTAACATAAGCAAATTTATCGCTTTTACCCATCCACTTTAGTTGATTTAAATAAGCGGGATAAATTTCAGGATTCATCCATGAAGCATCTTTTAGTGTGAGATGTTTTTCTTGTGCAATTATCAGTAAATTAAAAAGTAATAAAAATGAAATTGCTGATAATTTAAAAATTGTTTTCATGCTTGATATTGATTAAAAATGAAATAATATGGAAAAGTTTGTGCAAGTCCAATATTTTTATGTTACCCTTATGCTCCATTACTTACTACAATAATATCTTTATTTCCATACCTTTTTTTGCAAGTAAATATTTTTGGTTAGGATGATTTGGGTTATCAGGATATTTCATTTCAACATAGCCCATTTTTAATGCAGGAACTAAATAGTTTTCTCTAAAATTACCTTCATGTTTGAGTTCCAACGCTTTTTGAATATCCTTTCTAATCATTTCACCTTCCAAAACACGTAATAGATTTCTAACTTCTACGGAACTTCTACGGAGCTTCTGCGGTAGTTCTACGGTAGGTTGGTCGGTAGCTAAAGGTCTGTAAACAATCACTTTGAAATCATCACCTTGGACAAATTCCGGTTCTTTAAGACCAACTTCATTCGCAATACGAACAATATCTGCGGTGCCGGTTCCTAACCGTTCTATATAACCCGACAGATACATTGGTTCAGCCAGTAACGGATTAGCTGGTACTGATGAGTGTAATTTTTTCAGTTTTTCAGTGGTCCAGCCAAGTGGTAAAGTGCCAGGGTTCCAAATTTCTAATCTGTCACGAAAAAGCATGACTTGCACACTGCCATTGCTGGTATAATCTCGGTGAGCAATAGCATTTACAATTGCTTCTGCAACAATTTCTTTCGGTATTTCATAACCTCCAGGAATCTGTACCTTTTCTTTTCGTGTGCCGACAGAATAATCAAGTTTAGATAAAACGAAATCAACTGCTTGATCAACCAATTCAAAAACATCTCCTTTGTAAACTTTGTAAGATGGAATTGGCTTAGCTACTTCGGTACCATGAAAATACGCACATCGAACCTCTGAATTGATAAAAAAACGTTGAGGTTGCTTTCCGAATAATAATAAAGCAGCATTAGCGATGCGATCATTATTTATTAAGTTAAGGTGCGTAAGAACCGTTTCAACTTCAGATTCTACCTGTAAGGGGAAACCTCTTTTAGCTTTTGCTGTGCGAACAAATATTTTGACCTTTTCAGCATCCAAATCATCTAAATTTGCAGTTGTATTTAATGTAGCATCAAACGGACTGGTACGAATAATTTCCTTCTCTTCAAGGTAACGAACCAAAGCGGCATAAACAGCCGATTTCAATTCATCCACGGATCCAAATCGTTTTCTAACTAAAACCTCTTGTACTTTATTAATGAAAGTAGCCTCTTTTGAATCACGTTCACTTGTAGCATGATTGGTCAGAAAAACCAATTTTGTTTTGTGATGAACAGTCGCATGGTCATATTCTCGTTCTGTTGGCGAAATGCCATCTGAATCTTCAAAACCATAAATTTTTCCTAAAATACATAGATAAATATTACTACGTTCTACCTCTCTTAGATAAACAGCATCAGCACTTTGATCTATGGCCGGAAGAAACTCAAAAAGGAACGGTTCAAAAAACTTACCGAGTAGTGGATCTGACAATAAATACTCATGTAGAGACTTCCTTTCTTGTGAAAATTCATCTTGAACGCTACTAATAAATATTCTAATTCGTTTCATAATTATCTTTTATTAATCCTCTCCATTATCCACCTCACCAAACAAAGATTTCCCCATCCTATACTTAATATCATAATTAATAATAAAGTCCAACTCATCCTCCGTTTAAGCATAGTGTTGAGCTGCTTAGGCTCGAAAGTGTAGCACTCAGTTCACCATTGGAATTGAAAAATAAAGTGATAGCTTAAACCGAATGAACTGCATCTGCAATCGATGCAATAAGAGAATTATCTTTTTCAATGCTATTGCCAACTACAATTATATCAGCACCGGCTTTTACATTTTCTAATGCTTTTTCAGGAGAATCAATACCTCCACCTATGATAAGCGGTATTGAAATACTTTGTTTTACTATTGTTATCATTTCCTTGGAAATTGGCTTTAAAGCACCGCTACCTGCATCCATAAAAATCATTTTTAGTCCGAGCATTTCACCAGCCATAGCAGTGCATGCAGCTACATCAATTTTATCCGAAGGTATTGGAAAAGAATTGCTCATATAGGAAACGGTTGTCGGTTTTCCGCTGTCAATAAGTATATAGCCGGCTGAAATAACTTCCAGTCCGCTAAGCTTAAGATATGGTGCTGCAATTACATGACGACCTATCAACATTTCTGCGTTCCGTCCGGATATTAATGACAGGAACAAAAAAGCATCGGCTTTATTGCTCATCTGTAAAGTGTTTCCCGGAAACAAAACAACAGGAATAGTACTGTGTTCTTTCAGGAGTTTAATGCAAATATCTAAGTTGTTATTTGTAAGTAAACTTCCTCCGACGAAAAAATAATCAACTGAGGATTTTTGTGCGTTTTCAGCTATGCTGATTATTTCCTTATCGGATGGTTTATCAGGGTCAACCAAAACTGCAAATTGTTTTTTCCCCTGCTTTTGTTTTTCTGTTAGGGAGGTATATATGCTCATGCGGATGTTTTTTCTACAATATTAAGAAAAATAATTGAAATACAATTGAAATAATTTGAAATTTGAAAATAGAAATTGTCTTCCTGAAACCTGAAACCTGCGACACGAAGTTAGCCCGTATGGGAAACTTGAAACAAACACGATAATACACAAATATATAAACCATTTAGCCATTTAACAATTAATTCCCAAAACACATCCCTAAACTTGTTTGCCTGTGAGAATGCTTCGTCGATTACGGGCTTTTTGTTGTATCCTTACCTTTATAAGCATTATGGTCTTTTAAAAGAAAAGTATTAGCCCAGCTTGAAGTATTTTTCAAATCATAATTTATAATAACAGGTCTTCTGTTTAATAAATCAATTTTATTTGCGTTAAAATATTTATTACGGTAATAAGCTCTTACCCAAATACATTCTCTATCTGTTTTTGTAACTTCACACATGTTTTTAGAACTTCCTCCGCAAGGTCCGTTTCGTTGATTTTTTTCACATTGTGAAACAGGGCACAAATATGTTATATCAGGTAAAGAGCAATCACCACATTCTTTGCATCTGAAAAAAATTGTTTTCCAGAATCTTTCATTGCAATAAGATAATTTACTTAATATATTCCTTTTCTCAATAAATCTATAATACGACTTACATGTTTTAAAAAAAGGAGCATCATATCCAAAAAATAAAGCATGTATTATTCTGCTGAATCTGTATGAAAGAGTTACATATTTTGAAAATGATGATTTTTTGATATTTGAATATTCAGGATTTATTTTATTTGTGTCAGAAAGTCCGGTGTTTTTATCAAGCGAATAATAATAAAATTCTTTTGGTTGAGGATTTGTAAGCTCTTTGACAAAATCAAGCCAGTCAGCGGATTCGTATTCTTTAACTTTATTCATTATTGTTTTAAAATCTTCATAATTATGAATGCCACCAATGTAAGCCCCTTTATATCCCATTGCTTTTAAAGCAACAAATTGTTTTGCAGCAAAATCAATAAAAAAGCTTTTACCTTTATCCTCAGATTTTTTTTCTTTATTAATTTTTTCAAGAAATTCATCAGAAACAACACATCCGGGAATTAAATTTTTATTAAAAATATTTGCAACACCTGCCGACAAAAGATAGATATAGCCAATTACAGGTAAATCAATTTTATTATCTTTTAAATAGTTTAATAATTCATGAGATTTCCTGATATCATATCCCAATTGAGAAATAATAAATTTTGCACCTGTTTTGATCTTTAATTTCAGCTTTTCGTATTGCATCATTTGTTCTGCTTCGCTGAATTTATAAGGTGAAACAGCACATCCCAAAAAGAAATCGGTTTTATCAAGTTCAATAAATGAATCGGGCTTTCTTCCTTTTATCGTCAGACCCTGATTCATATCATTGAGCATTTGCAATAATCCAACTGAGTCCAAATCGAAAACAGGCTGAGCAATACCTTTGTAACCATTTACCGGATAGTCACCCGAAAGGACCAATAAATTATCAAATTGCTGACTTGCATATTTCCAGGCAAGACTTTCCAAGCCGTTTCTGTTCAGGTCTTTACAGCTTACATGAATAATAATATTCTTTCCGGAACCCATAATTTTATTTCCCAGTAAATCAGGTGACATAGTAGGATTACCGCCTGCACTATCGGTAATTGAAAGCCAGTCAATTCTGTCATCATTTGAAAGATTTTCGGCAAGGGTTAATACTTTCAGGCTATTCTTTTGTTGAATTATTCCTCGTGTGTTTACTAATTCTACGCCGGTTAAAAATTTGTCTTCTTTTTCAAATAATTCTCTCAATTTCTTCATTGTGTAAAAAATTTTATTTTTTCAATTTTATTACGTTTTCAAACAGCCTCTATAGTACAATTTCTGATTTAACCACCCCTACCCCTCCTAAAATTTAGGAGGGGAGCTATTTGCAAATATTCCCTCAACCCTTCACTCCATCATTCCATTTACTAAATTACTCAATTACTCCATCATTCCACTTATTAATTTCTTAATTATTTCAGGTTTTACATTTTTCCTTTTTGCATAATCTTCCAACTGGACCTCAGAGATTTTTCCAACAGAAAAATATTTTGATTGAGCATGTGAAAAATACAAGCCACATAAAGAAGCAGTCGGATACATAGCATAATTTTCCGTTAATTTTATTTTAATGTTTTTTTCAATATTTAATAAATCAAAAATTGTTTTCTTTTCAGAATGGTCGGGGCAGGCAGGATAACCTATTGCAGGGCGTATTCCCTGAAATTTTCCCTTAAGCAACTGTTCTTTTGTTAAGTTTTCGTCAGCAGCATATCCCCAGAGTTCTTTTCTTATTTTTAAATGCATTAATTCAGAAAATGCTTCAGCTAATCTGTCAGCCAGTAACTGAAGCATAATAGCTTTATAATCATCATTATTTTTTTTATAAAACTGTAATGATTTTTCAATATTCAGACCTGTTGTTATAGCAAAAAATCCAATATAATCATTAACTTTGCTTTGTTTAGGGGAAATAAAATCTGCTAATGATAAATTCGGATTACCATTTGGTTTTTTAGTCTGTTGACGCAAATTATGAATTACGTTCAAAACATTTTCTCGTGAACCGTCAGAGTATATTTCAATATCATCAACAACTGAATTAGCAGGGAACAAGCCGATAACTGCCTTTGCATCCAGCAAATTGTTATTAATAATTTCTTCTAAAAGATTTTGAGCATCATCAAATAATTTTTGTGCCTCTTTAGATTTTATTTCATTTTCAGAAATATTCGAAGAAATACCTTTTAATTCCCATGCTTTAAAGAAAAACGTCCAATTGATGTATTCTTTAATTTTGTTTATTGAATAATCATCAAAGATTTTAACTCCGGTAAATTCAGGTTTTATAATTGAAGATTTTTCCCAATTGATTTTTAACTTGTTCTTACGGGCATCCTCAATAGATAAATATTCCGTAATACTTTTTTTACTGTGTTTATCTCTTAATTTTTGATATTCATTTTTTATTGAATCAATATATTTTTCTTTTTTATTTTCAGATAACAAATTATTCACAATCATCACACTTTGCGAGGCATCCTTAACATAAACAGCAGCACCTGAATATTCAGGGGCAATTTTCACGGCAGTATGAATTTTAGAAGTAGTTGCACCTCCGATTATCAGGGGAATGGAAAATTTTTGTTTTTCCATTTCATTAGCTATTTTTACCATTTCTTCAAGAGAAGGAGTAATTAATCCGCTTAATCCTATAATATCAACATTTTCAATTTTTGCTACCTCTAATACTTTTTCAGCGGGAACCATAACTCCCAAATCAACAATCTCATAATTATTGCATGATAAAATAACATCAACAATATTTTTTCCGATATCATGCACATCGCCTTTAACAGTAGCTAATAAAATTTTCTTTAAAGAACTCTTTTGTCCGTTTTGTGATTTTTCCTGTTCAATATATGGTTGCAAAAATGCGACTGCTTTTTTCATAACTCTTGCTGTTTTTACAACTTGTGGCAAGAACATTTTTCCTTCACCAAATAATTTCCCAACTGTATTCATTCCATCCATTAACGGACCTTCAATGATACTTAAAGTAGGAGAATATTTTTTGCGGGCTTCTTCCGTATCTTCTTCAAGATAATCGGTAATTCCTTTTATTAATGCATGTTTTAATCGATCTTCAACTGTATTGTTTCTCCATTCATCAGTTTTAATAATTTCAGAACCTTTTTCAATTATTTCCTGTGCAAATTCAATGAGTTTTTCAGTTGCGTCAGCATTGAGATTTAATACAACATCTTCAACCAGAATTAATAAATCTTCAGGTATCTCATCATAAATCTGTAACATTGCCGGATTAACAATTCCCATGTCCAATCCTGCATTAATTGCATGATAAAGAAATACCGAATGCATTGCCTGACGAACAACATTATTTCCTCTGAAAGAGAATGAAAGATTACTAACACCGGCACTGACCTTTGCATAAGGCAGATTTTCTTTTATCCATTTTGTTGCATTTATAAAATCAACGGCAAAATTGTTATGCTCTTCAATACCTGTTGCTATTGCCAGAATGTTTGGGTCAAAAATTATATCCTGAGGAGGAAAATCAACTTTATTTGTGAGAATATCATAAGCACGTTTACAAACTTCTATTCTTCGTTCAAATGAGGTAGCCTGACCCTTTTCATCAAAAGCCATAACTACAACGGCAGCTCCGTATTTTTTTATTTTTTCAGCATGTTCAATAAAAATATCTTCGCCTTCCTTTAAACTTATTGAGTTCACAATAGCTTTACCCTGCAGACATTTCAATCCGGACTCGATAACTTCCCATTTGGATGAATCAATCATAACCGGCACGCGGGAAATATCCGGATCAGAGCTTAAAAGGTTTAAAAAATTAACCATTTCTTTTTCGGCATCAAGCATTGCATCATCCATGTTAACATCAATTATCTGGGCTCCGTTTTCCACCTGATGTCGTGCAATTGATAATGTTTCTTCATATTGTTTTTCCCTGATCAAGCGTGCAAATTTCCGTGAGCCTGCAACATTTGTTCTTTCACCAATATTTACAAAATTACTCTCTTTGCTGATTGTAAGAGGTTCCAGTCCGCTTAATTGGGTCAGGTTTTTTTTGTCAGGCACTTCTCTTTTATTTGCTTTTTCTGCCACTCCGGCAAATTCTTTAATATGAGCAGGTGTTGTTCCGCAGCAACCACCAATAATATTTACTAATTTGTTGTCAAAATATTTTTGAATTTTTAATGCCATTATTTCGGGTGTCTGGTCATATTCACCTAATTCATTTGGGAAGCCGGCATTAGGATAAACACTGACATAAAATGGTGCAATCTTAGATAATTCTTCCAAATAAGGTTGTAATCCATCAGCTCCAAACGAACAATTTAATCCTAAGCTAAATAAGTCAAAATGAGAAAGAGAAATCAGAAACGCCTCAACAGTTTGTCCTGATAATGTTCTTCCGCTTTTATCGGCAATAGTAACCGATACCGACACAGGTAATTTTTTCTTTTTCTTTTTTAAAATTTCATCAACAGCAAACAAAGCTGCTTTTGCATTAAGAATATCAAAAACCGTTTCTATCAGAATCAGATCAACTCCGCCGTCAATCAATGCTTCTACCTGTTCTTTATAAGCTTTAACCAGATCGTCAAAAGTGACTGCTCTGTAAGCAGGATTGTTTACATCAGGCGACATTGAAGCAGTTTTGTTGGTCGGACCTATTGAGCCTGCAACAAAGCGTGGTTTATCAGGGTTTAATAAAGTATATTTATCAGCAACTTCCCTTGCATTTTTTGCAGAAGCATAATTTATTTCATAAACCAAATCTTCCATCTTATAATCCGCCAATGAAATTCTGTTGGCATTAAAGGTATTCGTTTCAATAATATCTGCTCCTGCTTCTAAAAACTGAGAGTGAATTTTTTTAATTATTTCCGGTTTTGTTAATGATAACAAGTCGTTGTTGCCTTTCTGTTCAGGAAAATTCTTTGCAAATCTTTCTCCACGAAAATCTTTTTCTTCAAGATTATATTTCTGTATCATGGTACCCATTGCACCATCGAGAACCAGTATTCGTTTTTCAACTTCTGTGTAAATGTTTTTTTCGGTATTCATAAATTTATATAATGATATATGATTCAAGTTTAAAAAATTTCGGGGAGATTGATGATTGGCAGGTAAAAGCATTGTTTTAGCATTTTTTCCTGTGGTTGCAATCAATCAAATCTGTCCACTTAAAAGTGCAAAGTTAAAATTTATTTTTTTAAACGAAAACATTGTTTACTTATTTTAGTTAAAGCAGATAGAATTATGATTTACGAAGAACTAAAATACTTTAACACAAAAACACGGTTTAATAAACATAAACCAACATATAATCATTTACCTGCTCATAAAATAATTTGTATTTTTTTGAATAACTATCACCTGACAGTTCGCCGTTTATATGCCCTTTTTGTTCAAAGTTGAATGGGGCAATTTTTATATTGGTGATAAAATTCAGGTCTTTTTTTCCATACAATTTGTATAATGCTTCTTTGGCACACCAGTAAATAAAAAGTTTTTCTAACCGGAAACTTTCGTTAATATCTTTAAGTTCATCTGGACTAAGGAATTTACTTTTAATGCGTTCAATCCTTGGAGAAATTTTTTCAACATCAATTCCAACAGGGGCTTTACTGCTAACAATTGCAGCAACAAATTCAAACGAATGACTTACGGAAATTTTATAATTTGAGTTTTTCAGATGTGGCTTCCCTGATTCGTCATATAAAATTTTTAATTCCGATTTGGAGTCAATTAATTCTTTAAGTAAAATACGATAAGTGAGCCAATGCTTTTTCCTGAGTTCTGTTTTAAAAGAATGATAAGTTTTTATATCTTCTTTATCAAGATTTATATTGGAAACAAGCCATTCTGCTGACTCGGATATTTTCCAGACACCAAATAAAATGTTATCGTTTATTTGTTTTTTTAAAAATATGGACATTTTTTTGAAACTGTTAAAATATTGTAGCTAATCAGTATTAAATTTTAAAATACATCCTCAATCCTGATAGCTTGTATGTTTGCAAAGTTAATCGTAAAATCTAAATTATTTAAAAAATTCACAAAACTTTGCTCTTTAATAATTATTGACTAATTTTGCACCCCAAAAAAATTAAAAAAAATTAAAAACAATTTATAATGGAAAATGTAATGGTTGAAAAAGAATTAAATTACAAAATAGCAGATATTTCACTTGCAGAATTCGGAAGGAAAGAGATAGAAATTGCTGAAAAAGAAATGCCCGGATTAATGGCTATCCGTAAAAAATATACTGCCGAGAAACCCCTTAAAGGAGCAAGAATAACAGGTTCACTTCACATGACTATTCAAACTGCCGTTTTGATAGAAACCTTAATTGCATTGGGAGCTGAAGTAAGGTGGGCAAGTTGTAATATTTTTTCAACACAGGACCATGCAGCAGCAGCTATTGCTAAAACAGGTGTTCCTGTCTTTGCATGGAAAGGCGAAACCCTTGATGAATATTGGTGGTGTACCAATCAGGCATTATCTTTCCCCGGTGGAAAAGGACCTCATTTGGTTGTGGATGATGGCGGAGATGCAACCTTATTACTTCATAAGGGTTATCAAATTGAAAATAACTCCAAACTTCTTGAAAAAATTCCTTCAAATTATGAGGAAAAAGCACTTATGAATTTACTTAAGGAAATTTACGTTGAAAAT
>JAUXFX010000232.1 GCA_030622635.1 Bacteroidota bacterium | reverse complement strand
TATGTAAATGATTTCTGTAGGCATACTTAGTAATTTTTAAAATTTTTGCAAATTTATAATAATATTTGAGATAATACCAATTAATTTTAATATCAATTGATTCTTAAATAATGAAATTGAATTTTAATATTATTTATATATTTGCAAGCTCATTTTATACCTGTTGAAAATGAACTTGACATAAAGTTGGTTATTTAATATATGATAATCAGCATAATAGTTGTTTATAAATTTGTCAACTTCTTTTTGTGAATATAATAAAAAATAAAAAAATTATGGAAACTGATAAAATACAAAAAGGCGGAGAGTTTCTGATTAAAGAAACTGAAGCTAAAGACATTTTTATTCCTGAAGAAATAAACGAAGAACAGCAAATGATAGTCCAGACCTGTGAAGATTTTCTTGAAGCAGAAATTTTTCCAATTTTAGAAAGGATTGATCATCAGGAAGATGGATTAATGCGTGAATTGATCCAAAAAGCAGGTGATCTGGGTTTGTTAGGAATATCATTACCTGAAGAATATGACGGATTTGACCAGTCGTTTGTAACCTCAATGCTTGCAAGTCATGCAATGGGAGCAGGATATTCATTTTCAGTTGCCTATTCAGCTCATACAGGTATTGGCACACTACCGATTTTATATTACGGAAATGAAGAACAAAAAAAGAAATATATACCCAAATTAGCTTCAGGCGAATGGGCTGCTTCATATTGTCTTACCGAGCCGAATGCCGGCTCCGATGCTAACTCCGGTAAAACCAAAGCCGTTTTATCAGAAGATGGAAAATATTATATATTGAACGGCCAGAAAATGTGGATAACAAACGGTGGTTTTGCAGATGTACACACGGTTTTTGCAAAAATTGATAATGACAGAATCCTTAGTGCCTTTATCGTTGAGAGTAATTTGGATGGAGTTGTCATTAATCCCGAAGAGAAAAAAATGGGTATTAAAGGCTCATCTACAGTACAAATATTTTATAATGACGTTAAAGTTCCGGTTGAAAATCTTTTAGGAAAAAGAGGAGAAGGATTCAGGATTGCATTGAATATTCTGCACATGGGCAGGATAAAACTCGGAGGTACTGTTCTCGGTGCTGCTGAAAGAGCAATCACCCAATCAGTAAATTATGCCAACGAAAGAAAACAATTCGGCAGATTTATTTCCAGCTTCGGTGCTATTAAATATAAACTTGCCGAACAGGTTATCAGGACGTTTACTACCGAATCGGCAGTTTACAGGGTAAGCCAAAACATTGACGAAGCCATTGAAAGACTTTTATCAGATGGAAAACCAAAAAGTAAAGCTACTATTGAAGGCATTGCACAATATGCTATTGAAGCTGCACTCCTGAAAGTTTATGGCTCGGAAATACTTAATTATGTTGTTGATGAAGCTGTTCAGATATTCGGTGGAATGGGATTTTCTGCCGAAACATCAGTTGACAGAGCATATCGCGATTCAAGAATAAACAGAATATTTGAAGGCACTAATGAAATCAACAGATTATTAGTTGCTGATACAACTATTAAAAAGGCATTGAAATCCGGTTTTGATGTTGTAAGATATGCTAATCACATTATTAAAGATTTAGATGAGAAACCTGATTATGAAACTACTGAATTAAGTTATTATAAAGAAAAAAATATATATATTAAAAACTTCAAAAAAACCGTTTTATTACTTTTAGGTGCTGTTTCCGAAAAATTTGAACGCAAACTTGTTGAAGAACAGGAAATTCTTTTTAATACCTCTGATATTATCATTCAGATTTATGCTGCTGAATCAACGCTTTTAAGAATTGAAAAATTAGAAAGTATGAAGGGCGAAGAATATATTAAGATATACAAAGATATTCTTGATGTATTTGTTTTTGATGCAGCCAATATCGTTCATAAAGCTGCATTGGATGCAATAAGTTCTTTTACTGAAGGAGACGAACAGAAAATTTTACTTGATAGAATTAACATATTTACTAAAGTAGCTCCGGTTAATGTTAAAGATGCAAGAAGAAGAATTGCAGATAAATTAATTGACGATAACAGATATAACTTTTAAGATGATTTACGGATTACGAATTACGGTTTATTTCAAAATTGCTTTAGAAATTACAAGTCTTTGCACTTGATTGGTTCCTTCGTATATCTGGCACAATTTTGCATCTCTCATCATTTTTTCAACAACAAATTCCTTTGAATATCCATCACCACCCATAACTTGCACTGCGTCGGTAGTAACTTTCATGGCAATATCCGAAGCATACAATTTTGACATGGCCGATAATTTTGATAATGATCTTAAACCATTATCATAAGCCCAGGCAGCGTTCCATGTAAGTAACCGGGCTGCTTCAACAGCAGTTGCCATATCGGCAAGCATAAAACCAATTGCCTGATTGGCTGCAATCGGCTTACCAAACTGAATCCTGTTTTTTGCCCAATCTTTTGAGATTTCAAACGAAGCTCTCGCAGTTCCAACACTTAAAGCTGCAACACCGGTACGAGTGCGGTCAAAAGTTTTCATGGCAATTAAAAACCCATGTCCCTCCTGCCCTAACATGTTCTCTGCAGGTACTTCAACATCAGTATAAATAATTTCATTTTGAACCGATGCTTTTTGTCCCATTTTTTGCAATCTCGGCTTAATATCAATACCCGGTAAATCGGTTGGAACTATAAAAGCTGTCAGACTTCTTGCTCCTCTTTCAGGATTAGTTAATGCAAAAACCGTATGGAAGGTAGCTACTTCACCGTTGGTAATAAACCTTTTATGCCCGTTTAAAATATATTTATCACCTTTTTTTATGGCAGTAGATTTTATACCGGCTACATCAGAGCCGGCATTTGGCTCAGTAAGACAGTATGCTGCAACTCCTTGTTTCTCATTAATTAATCCGAAAAACTTTTTTTGTTGTTCTTCATTTGCTGACAATAATAATGGTGTTAAAGCCAGTGTATTGGCATCTATACCAATACCAATACCAATGCACCCGGCACCTAATTCTTCTGATGCAACTGCACTATCCATAATGTTAAAGCCCTTACCTCCGAATTTTTCCGGAATCGGCCCATTCATTATTCCTTCTTTATATGCTTGTTTTACAATATCCCATGGAAACTCTGCCAGGTCATCATATTTCAACCTGTTTGGAATTATCAACCTGTTAGTAAAATCCCTGTATTTTTCCTGGATTTCTTTTTGTTTATTACTTAATGAAAAATCTATCATATTTTACTCCTTTATTTTTTTGATAAAATTTTGTTTAAAATTATACAGTTAGCAAATTTAAACAAATAGTTGTAATTTTTTAAAAATAATTTAATTAATTAAAAATAATTTAAAAAAACAGGGTTACTTTTTAGCACTTTTCGTAACTAATAAATAAAGTATTTATGTTTTTTTTAATTTAAAAAGCAACCAAAATATTTGTAATCCAACCTTTAAATTATTATATTTGGAGAAATATTTTAAGCCAAAAAAAATGATAAATTTTCTTACCTTTGATGCTGATTCATTGTATTAATTTAAAATCCATACCATTATGAAAACTAAAATCAAATTCATTTTAAAAAAGATTATTAAAAAAAGTGCAACAATAATTGTTGTTTCTCTATTTGTACTTTTCACAGGAGAAATCCATGCACAGTTCCAACCGGAATCCTCATTGATTAATATTCCAAATCAACTGGGTGGCGGAATCCTGACTGGCGACATAATATATGCCGATGGCAAAATATTTGCCTATTCATCTGATTCAATCTCTGTATATAATGCAGATACTGCTGGCTATATCGGAAAAATACATTTGAGCAACTGGGGAAAATTCAATCCTGAATATTTTGATCCCGTTATGTGGCCAGGTGAGTATAACACTATGGAATACAACCAGACATCTGGCATGTTGTATGCCATAACACCAAATTTGCACCTCAAGGTCATTAATACATCAAACATATCCGAAAGCTGGGATATTTCACTATATATACAATTTCAAGGATCAGAGACCCTGGAAGATTTGCTTGAGACATTAAATGGCCGGATAGTAATGAAGTATGACATAAATCACGAACGCTTGTACATGTTGGTTTCATCCAGACATCCTGATATCAATTGTCCCGGGAACTTTCATGTA
>JAUXFX010000151.1 GCA_030622635.1 Bacteroidota bacterium | reverse complement strand
CGATAAGGATAAAACTTAATTTTGATAATAATAAAAGGTAATTTTTCATTAGAAATATGTTGGTTAATTAATTTTGGGATTGTTAGAGGCTGTTTAAAAATTATCCATTACGTTTATTATGCGTCTTTTTTCGCCATATTTTAGCATTTTATCGTTAAATACAATGTTGTATTCGCCTCCAAAATGCTTCATCTGACAAAAAAATACGCTATAATAATTCATAAAAATAAAATTTAAACAGTCTCTAATGATTTGCAAAAGTAAATTATTTTTTTAAATTATAATTATTTTGTGGTTATTAGTAAAATTTTATTTTTATATGGTGAAAAAACCAACCACCCCCAGCCCCTCCTTAACTAAGGAGGGGAGTAATTAGGTATAAAAAAATTCCCCTCCTAATTTGTAGGAGGGGTTAGGGGTGGTAAAATTGCTTGCAATGAAAGAAAATCAAATATATAATCGTAAAAGAGTTAAAAGATATAAAATGCGGAAAACAGGAGTATTTGGGTGTAGGTTGCCATATTAAATAAATTTATTGAATCCTATTCAGGGTTCTTATTATAGCTCCGTTTGTTTCCGTAAGCTTTACATACGGTTATTATTGTTCAATTCCTTCGGGATTTTGGGGTAAGTTAACATTTTCTCTAACACATCAAAATAATATTAAACTGATTATTCCGTTAATATTTCAAAACGAAAACTATTATAATTATGAATAAAAAAATCTTTAATACCGGGATTATTATCTTTTTTTTGATAATGTTGTTTGCAGTAGGCACAGGATGTAAAAGCAAACAAAAGATTGCAAAGGCAGAAGCACAATTAGCATGGGAAAAAGAAGCCGAACAAAAGAAAAAACAGGAAGAGCTCAGAAAAGAAGCCGAACAAAAGAAAAAAGATGAAGAACTCAGAAAAGAAGCTGAAGCAAAAAAAGCTGCTGCAAAATATGAAAATATTAATGCACATTTTATAGCAGTAGCTAATGCTGAAAATTTTGCCATTGCAAACGACAGAATAAAAAAAGCATTAACTTTGTTTGCTTCTGAAAATGCTATTGTTTTGATTATTATTAGTCAGGCAGACGGGTTTAACGATTACGACCGCCCCACAACAATAAAAAAATACCTTGAATATTTAATGGATCAAAAAAAATATGATAAACGTATTGAAAATGTTGTGTATGACGCTAACGGAAAAATAACGGAAATAGAATTAATCAAAAAATAAAAATTATGTATAAAATTAAAATATTATTGATAGCAATATTTTGTGTTTCTCTTACAACAAATGTCTTTTCCCAGGATAATATCAGTCCTGAACGAAAACAGGCAATTGACAGTCTGGCACTTGAGAAGATAAGAGACCTGAGCAAATATATTTCTATAATCGGAAATAAGGAAACCCCATGGTCGGAAGCTAACCGTGTGATTGAGCGGACACTTGAGCTTTTTGCCGAAAACAGTCAGATGGGTGTTTCATCTTTGCACAGGGAAGAAATAAAATATTATGGTATTAGAGAATACTTTGAACGTTTGATGGCTCTGAATTATGATAAAGTTACAATTAAATGGTATAATATTCAATACATAAGTGACCTTGAATTACAACCCGACGGACGATATGTTGGTGTAATAACTATTTACCAGCGTTTTGAGGGAGAATCGGGCGACGGCTTGAAATATGTTGATACAACAAAAAAAGACATCACAGTATATGTTGAACGTAAACAAACCCAAATCGGCGGAAGGCTGATTGGATTCTGGGATGTGCTGTTAGGTGATGTAAGAGTAACCGAAACCATGCCATGAGATACTTTCTGATCTTGTTATTTTTTTTAATTCTCTATCCTTTTAATTCAAATTCGCAGGTAATCGGCAATTATATTGGCGATGAGAGTATTTTGTATGCACAAACCAAGCAGGTAGGTCAATTCTTCAGGCGCTTTAATGCTGAAGAAGATCAATATGGAGAACGGTTTTCCATAAATGACAGTTTGTTTCGTAATCCTGATTTCAGAAAAAAGTATCTTAATATGCTTTTTGATAATGAAAGTACTATCATTAAAATGGAATTTAAAAAAGAATTTATTGATGAAGTAGTAAGCAAAAAAGATCCTTCTTTCCTGAATTTTCACGGTGGCAACTGGTTTGCCGAGGTTAAAACAAAATTTATTTACTATGATAAAGAGGAAACACTGACATTATTTTTAAAGTTAGAGGAGGAAAAAATAGGTTCAAAATGGGTGATTACAAATGTGTATTTTCAACCCTTTCATCAACTTTTTTTAAATCATGATACTATTGCTCAATCTGATAAAAAATTCCTTCATCCCTTAAGCCATGAGCTTGATTTTATGAACCTTATAAAAATATTTAATAAAAATGAAATTATTGAGCAATATGCAGCCAAAGAATACTATCCTGATTATTTAACACTTTTTATTTATGAATTTAAAAAATCAAATCTTAATTTTGAAACCGTTATTAATGTTAAATTTCATTTTTTCCAGATAGATGGCTGGTATTTTGAGTTATCCGATTTTAACAGAAGATCGTATAATTCGGGATGGCTTATTTCAAATCTGTTAAAAATATCTGAAGATGAGAAAAATATATTAATGAGGTATATTTATCATGAATGACTGGAGTCGGTCTATAAATTAAGCATTTAGAGGTTTTAATAAAATCACAAATGACAAGCACCAAAATACAAACAAATTAATATTCTTATGCATAATCCTGACAGGTTTTTAAAACCTGTCAGGATTTGTTCAGAAAATCACTACTATATATTTTTAACTCTTGATTCGCATTATTTATTATCATATATAATAGAACCCACAAATAATTAATATTAGACTTTCTATGCATCACTTCGTCATTCAACTATTCCATTATTCCACTTCTGTAATCAATTGTTGCAATAAACACAAACTGGTTAGACACAGCATTTTTTGTTCTGCCTGGATAAAAATAAAATTTATTTTTCTTGTTTCTTTTTTGCTTTTCACTATTCTTTTAAGGTCCCAGGATATAATTTCCGACAGTCTGCCTCAAAATGAAGTTGAAATTTATGAAAATCAGGCAAAGCAATTAGTTAATTTTCTGGAATATACTTTTAATTCTATCGGGAGTAATGAGTTTAGTCAGAAAGAAAAAGACATTATTTTTAATCAGAGTTATCTTAAAATCTTTAAAAATGATAAAGTACAGGTTGAGGATGACCTTGATGAAAACAGGATAATTATAACAAATAAAGATGTTCAGGCATATTTAAAAGATATTGATTTCTTTTTTAAAAATGTAAAATTCAAATTTACGATTGAAGATATCAGCCATAATGTGAATGAAGAAAATCAATTATTTTTTAAGATAAAACTCAACAGAAATCTGAGTGGCGTGACAATAGATAATGATTCTGTTGATAATAATAAAATAAGATATATTGAAATTAATCTTGATGAAGAAAATCAGGATTTGAAAATTGCAAGTATTTATACTACAAAATTAAATGAAAAAGAAGACCTGAGAAACTGGTGGAATAATTTACCTTTCGTATGGAAAGAGATTTTAGGGGCAGAAAAAATACTTTATGATTCTATCCTGATTTTTGATATAATTTCATTTACAGATTCCTATCTTGTAAAAGAAAAGGATACATTATTAATAATAAGAATTGATACTTTTTTGGTTTTTGATATAGATACATTATTTATTAAAAATGCTGATACAATGCCGGTCAGGATGCCTGACACACTTAAGATTGACCCGGAAGAAATTTACAATGAACTAAAAAAAATTATAAATATTATTGAAATTGATGTTTCTGACAACATAAATATCAGAAATTTAAAGCCATTGAGCAAACTCACCAATTTACAAACCGTGAATTGCTCCAACACTTTAATTGATGAGCTTTTACCTTTAAGAAATCTTACCAAACTGGAAATCCTTGAATGTTCGGGAACTGCTGTTGAAAGTTTGGCTCCGCTGAGATATTCTACAGATTTAAAGGACATATTTTGCGACAATACCCGGATTGAAGATTTATCTCCTTTATCAGGTTTTACAAAACTTGAAAGATTATATTGTGATAACACACCTATTGACAGCCTTGAACCAATAGCAAATCTGATTTATCTGAAAGATTTGCGTTGCCAAAATACACTTATCAGTAATTTGGATGCACTTGAAAAACTTGTTAACCTGGAAATATTGAACTTTTCCCGTACCCAGGTTAAAAGCCTTCAACCCTTACGAAATTTATCAAAACTCCATATAATATTTTTTGATAATACACCTGTTGGAGTTTTAGACCCCTTATTGAATTTGCCTGATCTAAAAAAAATCTATTGCGATAATACTTTGATAGATACTGATATTGCCAATCGTTTTATGAAGGCAAATCCGCAATGTTTGGTTATTTATGAATCTGAAGAGCTGGAAAATTGGTGGGCAGCAATACATTTTGCCTGGCAAAATATTTTCTCCGGTTATATTAGTGCAAGTATTCCTCCGACAAAAGAACAGCTTCACGAGATAATAAAATTGAACAATATTAATATCAATGGAAATAAAGAAATAAACACATTAGAGCCTTTAAAAAAATTATTGTATCTTAATGAATTCCAATGTTCAAATACCGGTATCAGCAATTTGGAACCATTAAGAGATTTAATTAATCTTCAGGTTTTTGATTGTAAAGAAACAAAGATTAGCAGTCTGGAACCTATTGAAGATTTAAAAAACCTTGAAACATTAGATGTTTCAAACACACTGATTAATAGTTTTTTGCCATTATCAAATCTTGCAATGCTTGAGTATTTAAATTGTGATAATACTCAGGTTGAAAGTTTAGAACCATTAGTAAATTTAAACAGGTTAAAAATAGTTTACTGCGATAGTACAAACATAAGCATGGATGAGGTGGAGCAATTCAGGATAAAACGGCCGGAGTGCTTAGTGATTTATCAGACGGATGAATTGTTAACCTGGTGGAAAAATTTACCTGAAGTATGGAAAAATGTTTTCAGAAGTTATATAAATTTAGAAACACCCCCAACAAAAGAACAGTTTCAGCAAATTGCCAATTTGAAAAAGATAAACATCAACGGCAATAACAAAATCACCAATTTGATTCCTTTGGAAAAATTACCTTATTTGAAAGAAGTAAGCTTTTCAGGCACACAAATCAATGATCTTAAACCTTTGAAAAACTTAACAAACCTTGAACTAATTGAATGTGCTAATAATCCAATCAGTGATATTGAACCATTGACTTATTTACCAAATTTAGAATATCTTGATGTTTCAAACACGCAGCTCAGGGATTTTGAGCAGATGCAGCATATAATTGGTTTGGAAACATTGATCTGTCCGGGCACACAAATTAAAAACCTGAAATACCTTGAATACCTTACAAACCTGAAACAACTTGAATGTTTTAATACTTCCGTTAAGAACCTTCAGCCGGTTGAAGACCTTGATCTTAATAAATTGAAATGTTATAATACGAAAATATCACAGAAAAAGATTGAAAAATACAAAGCAAAACATCTAGATTGTGAAGTGGTGTTTTATTAAATAGTGTTTGCAAGAAAACGCCAATAACTGCGTTACGCTCATCTTAAAACTCAGTCATCCGTACGGACTCCTGATTTTTAAGATTTCGCATCCCGATTGCTATCGGGATGTTCTTGACATTTTCTTATCAAACACTTAGTTTTCGTGCAAAGACTAAATATAAAATAATATTTTTTAATCAGTTTTATCAGCGAAAATCTGCGTCTAATAATTTACTTGCTGATTTAAGGTAAATATTATTTAATTTAAAGCGTCTATGAGGAAAAATCAACAAATAAAAATTCGTGAATTTCAAATAGAAGATTATGATATTTTAGTTGAATTATGGCAAAAAGCCGGCTTGCCTTACAAAACTAAAGGACGCGATAGCAAGGAAAAAATGAAAAGGGAGATGGAACATGGCTTAGCGGTTTTTCTGCTTGCTGAAATATCCGGTAAATTAGTTGGTTCTGTTTTAGCAACTCACGATGGCCGCAAAGGCTGGATTAACCGTGTAGCTGTTTTACCGGAATATCGTAATCAGGGTATAGCAGCTTTACTTGTCAAAGAAGCTGAGCAACGACTTTACAATTTTGGTATTGAAATAATTGCCTGCCTTATTGAAGGCTGGAATAAAACCTCTATGGAAGTCTTTCCAAAATTAGGCTATAAAAAGTTTGAGGATATTAACTATTTTACCAAGAGGAAATATCCCGGAGTTTGAAATTTCAGACGCAGATTTTCACTGATAAAACTGATTAAATTAATATGAAGTCGGCAGTCGGCAGTCAGTCAGCGATTAACAGACTGAGGACTGGGGATTGATAATCAAAAAAACACTTACTTTATGGACGAATACTGAATAAAAACAACATTGAAACTTATTTCCCAACTCCAACCCTAACCCTTACTCCTTCCGAGTGACTTGTAAACTCGGGTGCATACATACACTGAATAGTTGTGATGCCGTTTGAAAAATCACCTTTTTGAGACACTATCAAAGGATATTCAAACACATAGGTTCCTTTGTTTAAGTAATTAAAAAAGAAATTAATTGCAGCGTCGCGGGTGCTTTCATAATAGCCAAGTCCACCCTGATATTTATAACCTGAAAGTACATTTACGGGTTCAAAAGCCGAGGCACGCATATCTTTCATGTGAACATACTCCATGTTCCTGTCAACACGCAAAATAATTCTTACTTTTATTTTGTCGCCGATACTTAAAATAGTGTTTTCTGTAATAGGCTCAATTACAGGACCGCTTGGAGTATTCCTTTCTAAAAAGAGTTTTTTCTCAAGCCATAAAGGAGTTTTGTGAGAAGTTATTTTATCAAGATTTTCAAAATACTGCCAGTAAACAGCACCCCATGCAACACCTTCGTCATTTTTTGTTACATAGATATTACCCATATCCGGCTTAATTTCATTGCCTGTCCATGATGTCCGGAAATAGCCTGTACCTGCTTCAACATCTACGCCATCAATATTTTTTGGGTCTATCTTTTCATTACCGATAGTAATATCCACCAATTCGTCAATTGCCAGCAAATCGGTTCCTCTGAGTAACAAAGCATAAATAGCTTCAGCAGTTGCTTTTGTGGTTTTCCAGTCCTGGGTTTGTTTTTGTTTCAGCAGCCATATCTTCATTTCTTCAACAGCTTTTTTATCATCAGTTACTTCATCAAATGCTTCAATCAGCAATGCCTGAGTTTCAATCGGAGCCTGATACCAGAAATATCCGGCAGGATTTCTCCAGTACATGCCCATTTCGTCGGAATGAAGTGCCTTTTCTTTTAGGGATTTTATTATTGCCGAAGGGGTTGATTTGTACCCATACCTGTTTAAAGCCAAGGCAATCATCCCTTGCATGTAATTATTTTTATCAACCCAGTATTTATCAGCCTGAGCTTTAAAATAGTTAAATGCTTTCTCATTCTTTTTCTGTATTTCAATATCATTCCTGAAAAAGCTTCTGGCATACAAATACTGGATTTGAATATAGCTTAGATGGTCTTTATTAATTTTTTCAGGGTATCTGTTTAGAATATTTTGATAATCTTCATTAATTCTGTCATCTAAATATCTTACGGCTTTTTTAATCATGTTCCATGAGTTTTTATTTGATTTACAGCTTTTTATTCCCAGATGCGTGAGATGACCAAAACCGGTAACAATATGCTGTGTGATGTAACGGCTGTTTCTCATGCCTTTGAACCAGGGCCAGCCGCCGTTTGAAGTCTGCATCTGTTGCAATTTAAATAAAGCACTTTGCAATTCGTTTGCCATTTTGTTCAGGTCAAACAGCAAAGACAATCTTTTTTTACGTTCGGATTCATTTTTTGCATTCAGAACCCATGGGGTTTCTTCAAGCATCAGGGCTTTCAGTTCCTGATTCTTCTCTAAATTTGAAAGCAAGGCATCAGGACTTAAATTTTTCCAGCTTTCAAAAATCCTTTTGATTTTCGGATTGGAATTGGCGATGTATGACGCAAGACTATTGGCATAATACCGGCTGTAAATTTGTTCGGAACATTCGTAAGGATATTCCATCAGGTAAGG
>JAUXFX010000252.1 GCA_030622635.1 Bacteroidota bacterium | reverse complement strand
TCACAAGTTCAACATCCAGATCGTGAAGTAAACCTGCTAATGCCCATTTTTTTTCATCCCTGCCTAATCTCTCAGCCAATGCTTCCATTACAACTTCTGAAGCATAACAATGATTAAGCATTTTTTCGTTTTTAATATATTGGTGAAGTAAATCCAATGCTTCGTTGCGTGTCATATTTTAAATTTTTGATTTTAGATTTATGAATTTAGAATTTCCAATTTCCAATTTCTAATTCCTAATGTACATCCAACCCAAACAACATAAAAATCAAATGTTGCAGCGTCTTTGTAATCTCACTCATGTATTCATTAACTGCTTTGACACTTCCTGGTAGTGAATAAATTAAGCTATTGCCCATAACTCCTGCCACTCCCCTGCTTAGCAAGGCATTTGGTTTTTCCTGCCCGTACTTTAATCTTATAAGTTCCATAATACCGGGTATTTCTTTATCCATAACGGTTTTTACAACTTCCGGAGTAAAATCACGGGGTCCAATTCCTGTGCCTCCGGTAGTAAAGATCACATCAATATTATTTTCTCTCGCATTTAACAAAAGATTTTTTAAAGTTTTCGGGTCATCGGGAATTATCTTATTTTCAATTTTAAATTTCCAATTTATTTTTTTGAAATAATTTTCAGTTATTTCTTTTATTTTCGGACCGCTTTTGTCTTCATACTCACCTTTGCTTGCTCTGTCGCTCAAGGTGATAACAAGAATATTAAAAACTTTAGGATAATATAACATTATATTTCCGGGAACAATTTTACCGGGTTTAATAACTCTGCAAAAAATTCCTTCTTTTGGCATCACACAACTTCCAATTTCCCTGAAAATCGCACAGGAGTCACCATGGCATTTTTTACCGATTTGTGTAACCTCCAGTTCAAGCTCTCCGATTTTAAACCTGTCAAAAGGTTTTGTTTTATATAATTTTATTCCCTTAGTTGTGATATTTTCCGCAAACTCACCATAATTAATTATACGGTTTGCCAGCTTCTCAAATTTCTCAATACTTTCAATCCCTAATAAACTAACCTGCCTGTGCCAGTCTCCTGCATGTGCATCTCCAACAATACCTTTTGAATTTAATACAATCTCTTTAACAGGATGTTTGATTACACCTTTTTTTTCAGAAATATTTACTGAGAGTATCTTTGTTTTATTTTTATCCATTATGATTTTGTTAATGTTTGGGGGATTTATTTTATCTCGGTTTGTGTTATACTATTATCCTGTAAAACTTTGCTAAAAAAAAAGTTATTTAGCAAATCCGCAATTAGTATGCGATTGAGTCAAACACTCAACACTCAACATACAACATTCAATTTTCATTATTTCTGCATATTCGACTTCGTAGTTTCAATGCTTTTATAAATTTTTACTTGTTTATTGATTATTGTATGTTGCTTATTGAATGTTTTTTTGCAAATCCACAATTAGTAAGCGATTGCTGAATAACATGTAACTTGCCATTTATGGCGCTATGTTATTCGATATGTAAGATGTATCCCGATCAAAATAATTATTTAACAGCTTACCGATTTGCCTGCCAACCATCCGGTTGAAAATGCAATCTGCAAATTATAACCGCCTGTATCTGCATCCAGATCTAAAACTTCGCCTGCGAAATAAAGATTATTTACTAATTTTGATTTCATGGTTTTCGGGTCAATTTCCTTCAAATTTACTCCACCTGCCGTAATAATAGCTTCATCAAAACCTCTTAATACTGTAACTTCTAATTTAAATTCTTTCAAAAGTAAAAGTATTTTTTTTCTTTCGTTTGAGTTTAACTGATGACAAACTTTTTCAGAAGAAATTTTCAACAGGTCAATAAATACCGGAATCATTTTCTGCGGAAGCCATTTTCTAAGTATTTCCCGAAAATTCAGATTCCCAAAATCATTAATATCACGAATAAGGCGTTTATCTAATTTTTTATAGTCTAAAGCCGGCTTAAAATCAATCGAAAATATAAGTCTTTGACCGTTTTCAAAAATTTTACCAAGCTGCCTGCTCAATGATAAAATCACCGGTCCTGAAATTCCATACTGCATAAAAACCATCTCACCGAATCTTTCAGCTATTTTTTTTCTGTCTTTCCAAACACTTACCGATATATTTTTCAGGTTTAGTCCTTCTAACTTAGCTGCAATATTGCCTGAAGTTTCCAAAGGAACTAAAGCAGGGCGAATTGGAATAATTGTATGTCCGGCTGTTTTTGCCAAACGATACCCATCACCTGTTGAGCCTGTTGCCGGGTAAGAAGCTCCACCTGCAGCAATAATCACAGAACCTGCATAAAATATTTTTCCGTTTAATAATTCAACACCTTTTATACTGTTGTGTTCGATCTTTAAATTTTTTACACTTGAACTACATTTAATTGTCACTCCTGATTCCTTAACCCAGTTCATTAGGCAATCCACTATGTCCTGTGCTTTTTCGCTTGCAGGAAATACTCTTCCTCCCCTTTCAATTATGGTTTTTATTCCAATCGTATTAAAAAATCCTATTAAATCCTCTGAAAAAAAACGCGAAAATGCCTGTCTTAGAAAACGTCCATCAGGCCCGATATGACTTATAAATTCCGATACTTCAGCAATATTTGTCAGGTTACAACGTCCTTTGCCTGTAATTCGCAATTTTCTTCCCGGACGTTTCATTTTTTCTAACAATAATACTTTAGCTCCTGATTCAGCAGCGGTTCCGGCAGCAATAAGTCCTGCAGCACCTCCTCCAACAACTATTACATCGTACTTTTTAATTTTTTTATATTTTTAATTTCTATTAACTAATCAGTTTATTAATCAATTCCTATTCCCTGTCTCTAATAATGGATTTTAAAAATAGAATCCATATTACTGAAAGGAATCCGTATGGACGGACGCCTTTCGGTCGTAAGGGAAATAAGGGTATAAAAGTGATGGAATGATGGAATGATGGAGTAATGGAGTAATGGATTTCCCATATTTCCACTATTTCCTTTATTTCCCTTATTTCAATTATTCCATTACTGAGTCCACTCCGAAAAGTCAACTAATCGAAAAATCTTTAGTCAAAAGCCCGTATTTTTCATTATTTATCTTATCCCAACCCATATAAAATTTGTTAAAATACAATTCTACAGGTAAAAGTCCGCTGAAGCGGACTAAGGATTACTCTTTCATACTCCTCTAATTCACCACAATAAATTGTGGTGCTAATCTTATATTTATAAAGCGTTCTGCATTTTTATATAGAATATTCAAATTCAAATTATTGATTATTTTGTATTTATTGTCTTTAGCCCAAAATAAATGGCTTTTCGGAGTGGACTCATTATTCTATTATTCCATCATTCAATCACTCAATCACTCAATCACACAATCATTCAATCACCCCATCACCCCATC
>JAUXFX010000029.1 GCA_030622635.1 Bacteroidota bacterium | reverse complement strand
TATCCATATCTTGGAATACGCAGCGGGTCGAAAAGCTCAAAGCCTGTTGCAATAATTACAGATCTAATCTTAATAGTACTTAGCTTTTCTACCTGGGAAAAATCAATTGAATTGGAAGGGCAAACCTTTTCGCATAATCCGCAAAGAATGCAATTTTCAATATCTATTGCTGCTATTCGTGGATTGGCAATACTGAATGGTACATAAATTGCTTTTCTACCCACCATTTCCCATTGATATTGGTCTTCGACAACTACAGGGCATTTTTCTTCACATATCTGGCAACCTGTACAATCATCCTTAACATATCTTGGTTTTTCAATAAGAGTAGCTGAAAAATCATTTTCAGCATGTTTTTCAATATCCTTAACTTCGCTATAAGTAAATATTGCAATATTCGGATGCCTTGCCGTTTCCGAAACTTTTGGTGTTGTGATACATGCGCCACAGTCGAGCGTTGGAAAAACCTTGCTGAGATGAATCATTTTCCCGCCTATCGAAAGGTCTTTTTCTACAAGTATTACTTTGTAGCCGATGTTAGCAAGGTTTAATGCCGCTTCTTCACCGGCTATACCTCCACCAATCACAAGAACATCAAATTCGTTTGATTGTGTCATATTTTATATTAATTAATTAGATAGAGCGTTAACAAAATTCTTCATGTGTTTAACAAAAGGCTCGGAACAAACAGAACATATTGCTGCCATTTTTAATTTGGCAGGGTCTATTCCTTTTTCTTTCATTAAATCATGTGTTCGCTTAACCACTTCCCCGGTTCTTTCCGTACAAGTTTCACTATACGAGCAATCGGTTCCGTCAGCAGCAATAAATACTCCGTCAAAACCTTTTTCAAATGCATGTAATATCCACCTTGTTTTGATGGCACTTGAACATGGCACGTTGATGGTGTAAACAGTTGGCGGATAGTGTTTTTTCAGAAGTCCCGCTAAATCAATAGCGGGATCTGAAATTTTTTCCGTAGAAAATACAAGAATTTTTGGAGCAGTTTTATTTTCCTCCATATCTATTATCCTTTTTTCAAATAGATTTTAAAATAACCTGATTCTTCAACAGTGCCAAGATATTCATGGCCCTTTTTATTAGCCCATTTTGGAATATCCCGTTTTGTTCCTTCGTCTGCAGATAAAATTTCCATGATATCTCCTGAATTAATTGTTCCAATAGCTTTTTTTGCTTCCAATAAAGGTCCCGGGCAAGCTGTTCCCCTTGCATCAACAGATTTATTAACTGTTAATGCCTGTAATTCTTCTTGTGTCATGATTTATTAAATTTTAAAGTTTATATAAATAATTGAATTTTACTTTCTTCAGCATCGACTAAGAATGTTGCAACTCCACAAATATTAAGATGAGGATAATCAATCAATTCTTCTTTAATCTGTTTTCTCATCAAATTAAAATTCATTTTTTTGCAAAAATAATAATTATAATGAGATATTTTTATAGTAATATTATATAAACATGTGTATGTCGGCTTCTTCTGCAGATGTAAGATATTCGCCTATTCCGCAGATATCATCTACAAGATCATTAAAGTCTTCTAATTTTTCACCACCCCATATTTTTCCTGCAAGGCTACAAATGTATATTTTTACATTTGTCATATCTTTCGACATCTCGAAAAATTCATACCATGTAGAAACTTTTAACTTTTCCAATGAGCTTAAGAATTCATCTTTTAAAAAAGAAGCTTCAGCCAGATTATCAATTTTGTTTTCATTTCCTTTAATAAATGCCCGGGCACCTTGTAATAAAACAAATACTTCAACATCCATATCATCTGCAGCGGCTCCACTAAGGATTACTCCTGCTGCTGTTAATTTATCCAGGCTTCCAGAAAAAAGCCCCATACATAATTTTGACATAATTTATTTTTTTAAAAATTGTTATTTTGTTGATTGTATAATAATTAAATGTGTAAATGATTAAATGTTATTTAAAATAGATTTATCATTTCATCATTCTATCATTTTAGCATTTTAGCATTCTATCACCCGCCGCAACCACCTGATTCTTCTACTTTTGGCGCTGTTTTGCCTCCTGTATCACCTTCTCCTTCTTCAATTAGTTCGGGGAAGGTTTTATTCCATTCTTGCCAGCCACCATCTATAAGATAAACCTTATCATATTTCAGTAGTTTTAAAGTCGGGCAGGCTAAAGAAGCCCTGTCATCAGTTTGAGAATAAACATATATTGGTTCTCTTCTGTTTGAAATTTTACTGGAAAATTCTAATACTCCTCTTGGGATATTAATTGCTCCGGGTATATGTCCTTCAATAAATTCTTCTTTTTCCCGGCAGTCAATAATTTTATATTCCCCTTTATGATCCAGTATTGCTTTCAGATCATTTACTGTAACTTTTGTTATACCTGCTTGCGCATCGCTAACCATTTGACCGACATTATCGTAACTATTATTCTTTTTTGAACCACAGCCCCCAATAATGATAACTAATGATAAAATAAAAAAGAGCTTACAAGTTTTCATTATTAAATCGTTTAATTGTTAACTGAAATTTATTTTGTTTTCCATTCATTCCATGCACCATCATATACTTTCACATTCGGATAATCAAGTATTGATGTCATAGCCATAAAAACTATACCGGCACGTGCACTTGTTGCACAATATAAAATAATTTCTTTATCCGGTGTAATTCCTGCGCCTTTTAAAAGTTCGGTAATTTCTTCCGGTGATTTTAATGTGCCCGGTTCTTCATTTATAATAATTTTATATTCGAAGTTTATTGCACCGTCAATATGGCCTTCATCAAATTCTTTTTTACTCTGGACATCAACAATTACTACTTTCGGATTATTCAGATTCGATTTTACATATTCATAAGTAGTAATAATATCATTATCTGTGGATGGAGTAAATGTTACTTCTTTTATTTTGGTAGGATATTTGGTTACCGGTTTTTTGGCTGCCCGCCATGCTTTCATGTGTCCATCTAAGATTTTTACATCTTTACACCCAAGATATTTCAATATCCAGTATAATCTTCCTGCATTAACGCCTTTTCCATTATCATAAATAATAATTGTCTTATCTTTATCAATTCCTTTTGCCCCAAGTTCTTTTGAAATTTCCTCCGGGCTTTTCATAATACCTTTAATATCTCCGGATTTATAAAGTGTTGTCAAATCAACATTCACAGCATCTTTGATATGAACTTTTGCATAATCGCTTGTTTTTCTGGTTGAAACCAATACAACATTATTATCACCCATTATTTTGGCAGTTTCCTTAGCGGAAATTAAATTGCCTTGTGCAAATATTTCTGTATTAACAAACAGTATTATAGATAAAAATAATCCTATTAATAAAATGAGTTTTTTCATAAATTTTTCTTTTATAAATTAATAATCAGTAATTCTAAACATTTTTCTTTTAATAATATTATCCACCACAGCCACTTTCTTCTTGTTTTGTTCCATTTCCGGAATCAAATTCAGGGTCCCAGGCAATGATCCCTCCCGAAAGGTTTTTAACATTCGAATATCCAAGCTCATCTATGGCTTTTGTAGCTAAAATGCCTCTGTCACCTTTTTTGCAATAAATTATTATGTCTGCATCTTTTTCAGGGACATACAAAAACTCTTCTTCCCAAAATGCTTCATTTCCAATTTTAAATTCAAGAACTCCACGGGGTATTAGTATTGATCCTGGAATATTACTCTTCTTATATTCTGCAAGTTGACGAACATCTATAAGAAGAAAATCTTCCTGATTTTCAATTTTTTTATTTAATTCGTCAACAGTAATTTCTTCAATATATGGTTTTGTATCTGTTGCTAATTCTTTTCCGTTCTCATATATATTCGTACAACCGGAAATTAATATTAGAACAAAGAAGGCTGATATCCATTGATATAACTTAATTTTTTTCATAATCGTATTTATAGTTAAATTAATATGCACTAAATTTTCCGGTTTTTTCATTCCATTTAACAAATACATACCATATCAGGATAATTAATGTAACAAGAGCAAATGCTCCGGCATATCCTAAATAATCGGGAAGGTAATTTTTAAAATCCCAACTTTGTGGAATTGCAGCAACAATCGGGGGAACAATAAATAATTTTGATATTGGAGAAATAATAAGGAATCCGAGAGCTGAAGCCCACAGTTTAATCTGTCCTTCGCCAACTCTCCAAAGTGTTCCTACCGCACAACCACCGGCTATTGTCATACCAAGTCCAAAAACAAAACCTCCTATTATCGCCCTAAAGAAAAAATGAGGAAAAACCCATGTCATTTCCCTTGTACGGAGCGCAATATCTCCCACACCAACACCAAAATACTTAATTATGGTAAATCCGAATAACCCGATAAATAAACCTGCCATTACACCAACAGAACCATCTGCTTCGCCTGTCATAAAAGGATCGCGGAAAGCTTTTACAATACAAAATCTTGAGCGTTGACTTATTAAACCCATAAGCATACCTATAATAATAAACCAGGTCATTACCTTATTTCCGCCTGAATATTGGTATGCTATTATAAAAGTTATTATTAGTGCTATCCAACCTGCCCATTTTTGCCAGTTCCCGCTTTTACCGGTACCGGCTAAGAAAATGTAACTCTTTCCGCTGCTGAATCCCGGAAATTTTTCCATTTCCCACATAAGGTATTTTAAGGCAACAATAACTCCAAGAAACAAACCAATGGTGAAAATTATTGCACCACCCGACATAGCCGGCATACCACTGAAAAATGCTCCAATTGTACAGCCTATGCCAAAGGTTGCTCCTAAGGCCATCAAACCTCCCCCGATGAATCCTTTAATTAATTCTCCTTTTGGAGGAATCCTTAATGCAAATTCCTTTGATAAAAGAGCGCCAATAAATGATCCGATTACCAGGAAAAGACATAACATGCCATAAAAGCTTGCACTTAAATGTGTTGAGCTTTCCAAGCCAAATATTCCGATAAGCCTGTACACATTTTCACCAAAGTTGTTAATTCCTCCGCTTGCTCCCCATGGGCTCTTTATTGCAAAAAGCAGAATATTCAATGTACCGAGAACTATTCCGCCAACCCATACAGGCCAGTGTTTCGCAAAAAAAGTCTTAAATAACTGACCTAATACGCCAGTTTCTTTGGTTTTTTCTGACATTTCTACCTCCTATTTCTTTTGTATCAGAAAACGAGAAACCCCACCTGATAATTCGCTTTCATCCAATAAAGTATTTCCGGTTTTATTACACCATCTCGGTAAATCCGATTTTGTGCCGGGATCAGTTCCAAGCATCTCAAGTACTTCACCTGATTTAAGCCCTTTTACAGCTTTTGCTAATTTCATCATTGGCATAGGACATGAAAGCCCTTTACAATCCAGTGTTTGATCAACTTTAGTTTCCATATTTTTGCTAATTTTTTATGATAAATAAATAAGCGGCAAATCTGACAATTAAATTTATCCTTATAAAGAAATGCTAAATGATACATTTCTTAAATTACAATGAAAAAAATCAATGCCAAAAATGACATAAATCATTTTTTTTAATGATTTAATTGTATATTTGCAAATTAAAGAAAATTGATTAAATCAATTTGAAATAAACTAATGGAAAAAAACTTTTTACACAATAGCTGTACTGTAAGTCAAACACAAACAAAATGTTTTGATTTTCTTTCTGCAGAAGAAATGCAGGAGATTGAAGAGAACCTGGTAGAGGTTTCATATAAAAAAGGAGAAACAATTGCAAAACAAGGTTCATTTGCAGCATATATAATATGTTTATCTAAAGGACTTGTAAGAATATATATTGAGAATTATAAAGAGACACTGATTTTAAAAATTTTATCATCCGGTAACCTTATAGGATTACCATCATTATTTGAAGAAAATAATGTATTTCCATATTCGGTTATTGCATATGAGGATTCTTCAGCGAAATTAATTGATATTACTGTTTTCAGGAAAATCGTTAAGAATAATTCAAAATTCGCCTTTAAAATAATAGAAATATTAAGTGCAAATACTATTCAATTGTATGGAAGGTTTTTTTGTTTTGAGAAAAAACAATCGTATGGACGTTTAGCTGATATTATTCTTTGTTTGTCGGGCTATATTTATAAAAGTGAAAAGTTTGAACTTTTACTTTCCCGGAAAGAACTCGCAGAACTTGCAGGTATGTCAACCGAGAGTGTTATAAGAATTATGAAAAAATTCAAAGACGAGGGACTGATATCAGAAAACAAAAAAACAGTAACGATTATTAAGTATGATTTATTAAGTAAAATTAGCCAACATGGTTAATATCTTAATTCTAAAATTTGTATCTTTTTCCATCCATGCGGACTCCTTTTAGTCGTACGGATTCACTTCGGTCATTGGCAGAAAAAATTGCGGGTTGCGAGTTATAGCTTAATTATTGTACTTTTTTCTTGATAAAAAAGTACCAAAAAATCAAGGCTTATTAAAAATCAACTAAAAATGTAAATCCTCCGCTAAAAAATTCAAGCTACTTACGTTTCTGGAATTTAATAGATTTTTGTATAACGGATTTATCTATGTCATTCTATATAAATTTAATCGCACCCGAATTTTTCTTAACGCTACAGATTTTCATTTTTCCTTACGACCGTTGATTTTTAATAGGCCGATACTTCAAATACCCCCACTGACATCTTAGAATTCTTTTAGAATCTCTTGCTGCAATAAAAAGCGAGGGACATGTGTTAAGCAATCCTTGAGCGAACTTAATGAACATAGATAATCACGGAATTTTTAATACGTACTCTTATTATCTGTCATCCACACACAGGATTATAACTAACTGATAATCTGCACCTGATAATCATCTTGTTTTTTATTCGCACAAATAATTACGTATATATAATGCAATTGCGACATTTTGTATTCTGACATAATTATATACCTTTATTTATAAAGCTGCTATAAATACTGTTAATAAAGGTGTTGATAAATATCTTAAAAGTCTTGTGTGATTTAATGATATTTGTAGTATTTTTATCACGGCAATAAAGATACGTTATTATGGATGCAATTAATTTTTTTCTTTTACCAAGTTCAATAGCACAAAAGCAATATGAGGCATTGAGAATGTATTATATTGAAAGGAAGACAGCCAAAGAAGTGGCAGAAAAATTTGGTTATAAACACAGAGGTTTCACTACTATTGTTACAGAGTTTAATAAGAAACTTAAGAATAACGATGTAGAAGATTTGTTTTTTAAATCTATACAAAAAGGTAGAAAAACAACCGAAAAAGTTATCGGCGCAAAAGATATTGTGATTGACTTAAGAAAAAGCTATCATTCTGTTGAAGAAATAAAAGCTATAATAGATGGTAAAGGATTTAATATTTCAGAAAGGACAATATATGACATAGTAAAACGAGAAGGTTTTTCTCGCTTACCAAGAAGAACAAGGTTAGTAAAACAAGAACTCAGATTACCCAAAATACAGGCCGACAAAAGCCATCGACTGTCTTTTGCCCCGGAAAAATTCAAAAGCACATCAGCAGGAGTATTATGTTTACTGCCTTATATCAAAAAGTTTGGAATATCCGATGCAATCCTTCAAAGTGATTATCCGGAGACAAAGATTATTGATAAACTAAGTTCAATCTTATCGTTTGTTGCATTGAAAGCTTCAAATGTCAGACGTTACAGTTCAGATGATTGCTGGTGCATGGAAAGAGGACTTGGTTTGTTCGCCGGTTTAAACGTGTTGCCAAAAGCTGCATGGTACACATCATATTCACACAGAGTAACATCTGGCATGAATTTGAAGTTCCTTAAGTCATTGCATAAAATTTGGTCAGAAAATGATTTACTGGGCGACACGGCTAATTTGGACTTTACTACAATTCCATATTGGGGAGAAAATGAACATTTAGAAAACAATTGGGCTGGAAAGCGAGGAAAAGCTTTGTCCAGTATGCTGGCTATTCTTGCTCATGATCCGGACACAGGAATTATAAATTACGGTAACACAAATGTTACACACAAGAATGAAAGCAATGAAGTTTTGGAATTCTTGGATTTTTATAAATCAGGAACATCTTCAGGAGAAAGTAAATTAAAATACCTGGTTTTTGATAGTAAATTCACCAATTATGAAAACTTGAAAAAACTTGATGATCAGAAAATCAAATTTGTAACCATTCGCCGAAGAGGAAAAAATATTATAGACAGGCTTGAACAAATACCGGCAAAATTGAAAAAGCTTATTCGGGTTGAAATGGCTGGTAACAAGAAAAGGAGCTTAACAGTTCTTGATGAAGAAATATATCTAAAAGGATATGGAGATACAATCCGTCAAATAAGTATTACCGGACATGGCAAAATAAAGCCGGCAATTATTATAACAAATGATTTTGACTTAAAAGTTGAAAAGATCGTAAGAAAATATACAAAAAGATGGATTGTAGAAAAAGCGATAAGTGAGCAAATTGATTTCTTTCATTTAAATCTGGTATCTTCTTCAATGGTTATTAAAGTCGATTTTGATTTAACAATGAGTATCCTTACTCACAATATCTTTAGGCTTTTGGCTTTAGATTTGGAAAGATATTCGCATATATCTGATCAGTCATTATTTGATAAATTTATTCTGAATTCAGCGGATGTGGAAATTGAAAATGAGAAAATTAAAGTCTTCCTGAAAAAGAAAAGAAACTTACCATTAATTCTGGAAGTAATGCAAAAATTTGATTCATACAAGTATGAATGGATGGATAATCTAGCAATGGAATTTTTTGGCGCTTCTTATTCTTAAAATACGTGTAGGATTTTACCGTGATAATCTATGATGAACAAGATTTTTAAAGGCTGTCCAAAATTAAATGGGTAGCCTTTTTTTATGGAGTGATGGAGTGATGGGGTGATAGAATATTTGCAAATAACTCCCCTCCTAAATTTTAGGAGGGGTAGGGGTGGTTAAAATTAAAAATTACAAATTAAATGAATAAATAATCCCAAACCTCAGCCTTAATAATTACTCATCGCCAGAAAGCAGTTCCGGTCTTCTTTTTTTTGTTCTTTCAATAGCTTGCTCAAGTTTCCATTTGCGGATTTCCTTTTCATTGCCTGAGAGAAGAATATCAGGAACTTTTAAACTTTTATAATCTCTTGGGCGTGTATAAACCGGTGGTGATAAAATATCGTCCTGAAAAGAATCGGAGAGTGCAGAAGTTTCGTCACTTAATACTCCGGGTATTAATCTTACAATGCTGTCTGTAAAGACTGCTGCTGCCAGCTCACCTCCTGATAATACATAATTTCCTATTGAAATTTCTTTTGTTATAAGATGTTCACGGATGCGCTCGTCAATGCCTTTGTAATGTCCGCAAAGCAGAATCAGATTTTCAAAAGTAGAATATTTGTTAGCAAGTTTCTGGTCAAGCAGTTCACCATCGGGACTTAAATAAATTATTTCATCGTAATTTCTTTCCGATTTTAATTTGCTTAAACATTTATCAACAGGTTCAATTTTCATTATCATTCCTGCCCCTCCGCCAAAAGCATAATCATCAACACTTTTATATTTATTTGAAGTGTAATCTCTGAGATTGTGTAAATGTATTTTAACTGAATTTTTTTCTTTTGCCCTTTTTATGATTGAGTGATTGAACGGACCGTCAAACATTTCGGGGAATATTGTGATTATGTCAATTCGCATGAGATTGATTGTTGTTTAAATAAAAAAATTAGTAAGTATTAAGCTTACAAGAGTTTAATTTACAACTCAATATTATGCATGTTTTTTTTCTTCCCTATTCCAATAATACTTCCGCTGGTATTTTTAATTCTTTATATAAGGATTTTACCATGTTTAAAGTTAATTTCCTTTTTCTATTTAAAATATCACTTACTCTACTCTTGCTTCCTAAATATTTTACCATATCAGTCTTTGTCATATTCATTTGTTCCATCCTAAATTTAATTGCATCTATAGGATCCGGAGGTAATATTGGATAATACTCCATTTCATATACTTCAACTAAAGTACAAAGCAAATCTAATTCATCACCTTCAGGTGTATCCTTTTTTGATCCCCATAATATTTCAATTCGTTGAATAGCATTATTATAATCCTGTTCAGTTTTAATTGGTTTTATTTTCATAATTATATTGTTGTTTCAATTCATTAGAATTTTTCCAATTTGCATTTTTTGTATCATGATACCAAGCACGCAATGATATTTCTGAATCAACATATTCAGGCATTTCCCAAAACTCTCTTAATGTTCTAAATGCAATAATTCTCATTATGCAAATATATATATAAAATATTTAGCATTTACCAATTTGGGAATTTATTTTATAAAATGTGCTATAACTTATAACATTCTATCAACACATTATTTAACAAAAAAACCTATATAATTCATAATAGTACCATCATTAACAATTACATTATTTATTCTTGCCCATGTCGGTCCGTTTTTACACCATTCAATAAATATATCCAGGTTTTCTTCTTCGCCTTCTGCTTCAATATAAACAGAGCCATCTGATTGATTCTTAACAAAACCGGATATGTTGTATTTTCTCGCTGCCTGATTAGTATAATATCTGAAACCAACATTCTGAACTCTTCCTGAAATTGTAATTGTTTTATTTTTAATCATTTATGGAGTAAGCCGTTTTATTATTAAATCATTAATATTTTCAAACAGTTTAACAGGTGTATAACCACGCCAGTTAAAAGCATCAAATTTCCCACCAAAGGCAATGTAATAGTCAAGATTAGCATTTTCAAATTCCCTGAAAACATGCTCCCTGAAATTTATTCCAACTATCCATCCTTCTTCAATTTCATCAAACCATTCCTGGTAATAATCATTGTCGGATGAATGAAAATTCAGAACATTTTCTCCAATCAAAATAAACTTGTTAATTCCATTATCAATAAGCGGCTCAACAATATTTCTTTCAAAATACATGATGTCATTATAAAGGGTATCGTTCCATTCGCCCATTAGTTCAATAATACAAAAGCCTAAATTATATTCAGTGAAAAGAATTTTAATATAAAGCGTTGACGATCCCATTTCGTCCCACTGGGGATGAATCAAATAATTATATACTGCATTTGAAAATTCAAACTCGTTGTATTCCTTGCCATAGAATGGGGATAATTCATCTTCAGAAGCAATATATAAATTACGCCATGAATAATATGGTTCAATATTAAACATTTTTAAGGTTCGGATTTTTTCTGATGTTTCAATTTTATACCCCAACTTATTAAAAGTGCAAATATTATGAGACTTACTCCGAGCATGCCGTATTCGGCAACTAAATTTTCTTCGCCAATCATAATGTCGTGTATTGCTGCCCAATCAAGCAGTAATAATACAACAATTATTATTATTACATAGATTGTTTTCATACTGTAAAACTAATATATTTTTCTTTACCGCAAATTTTATTTTCCCGGTTACTATGTGGAATACTAAGATCATTAAAAAGTTTTTCAAGCTTCTGCCTGTTTTTTTCTTCAGAAATTTAATATAAATAATTAAAACAAAAACTATACTTTTGCCAACTGATGACTCAAGACTGAGACTATGGACTGACCCCGAAAGCTTTCGGGGGAAGACTGATTTTTATGCTGTATTTAGATTTATGATAAGTAAAAAAAGTTCAATAATAACAGGTGTTATTGCGATAAGCATTTCCGCAATGTTATGGGGATTTGATGGAGTGGTTCTTACACCGAGGCTTTACAATCTTGATGTTGGCTTTGTGGTTTTTATTCTCCATCTGATTCCGTTTGTAATTATGAATCTGTTTCTTTACAGGGAGTATAAAAATCTATCCAGTTTTACACGTACCGACTATCTTATACTTTTTTTAGTTGCACTCCTTGGTGGCGCAGTAGGAACGCTCTCAATAGTTAAAGCTTTGTTTCTGGTTAATTTCAAGCATCTTACAGTTGTTGTTCTTTTACAAAAGCTACAGCCGATTTTCGCAATTTTTTTAGCAACAATTATTTTAAAAGAAAGAATAAGAAAAAACTATGCTATCTGGGCTTCAATTGCAATAATATCAGGTTATTTTTTAACTTTCGGAATAAACCTGCCTGATATTCATGCCGGTTCAAATACAATTTATGCTGCATTATTTGCTTTATTGGCAGCATTTGCTTTTGGCAGTTCAACTGTATTCAGTAAAAAAATATTACAGAAATACAGTTTTAAAACTGCAACATTTTACCGCTACGGCATTACAGTATTGATAATGCTTTTATTTGTGAGCTTCACGTCAAAATTTTCACAGTTTAATTTAATAACTAAACAAAACTGGCTGATTTTTTTGATTATTGCTTTTACAACCGGTTCGGGTGCAATCTTTCTTTATTACTACGGACTAAAAAAAGTTAAGGCCATTATTGCCACGATTTGTGAATTATTTTTTCCTATTTCTGCCATTTTTTTTGACTTTATATTTAATGATAACGTGTTATCAGTTGTTCAATGGATTAGTGCTGCAATAATGATTTTTGCAATTGTAAATCTTAATGTGGGTAATACCAGACGTATACATAACGCAGCGAAGCTACAAACAAATTAGCTTAAGTGATAGTTAATAGAAAGTCGGCAGTCGGCAGTCAGCAGTCAGCAGTCGGCAATTTAGGACATAAGGACTGAAGACTGACCCCGAAAGCTTTCAGTGATTTTTTAGCTATAAATTAGTTTATAATAATATGTTATAAATAATTGATATACTGTATTTTAATTATATTAAAACTATAATAATAAATGGCGGAATAATAAGGTAATAAGGTTTTAGTAACACATTCACAATTACTTGCTACTAAGGTTATTTTTTTAGATAAGGTTTTTTTAATAACAAGCTTATTTGGGCTCTATGTTATTTGTAGTGGCTATTTATAAAATGCCAACTCATTATAGGAATTAAACATTCAACACTCAACATACAATATTCAACGACCAAAGGGAGTCCGCCCGTACGGGTGGATGGATTTTCAATATTTCTGATTTTTTACTTGTTTATTGATTATTGTGTGTTGCTTATTGAGTGTTTTTTCTTAATAACATTAATAATTAATGTCGAAATAAATATTACCCACCTTATTCGACTTAGAGCCATTATTTGTTTATTATTAACCTTAGAATTAAAAATTTACTATTATGTTTAACCTTATTACCTTATTTAATAATTTTCAAGGCACCGCTATATTTAACATTAGTTTAAGTAATCATAATATACTGTTTATTAAATGTTTAAATATATATTTAATCTATTTTACAATACCTAAAAAATCGCTGAAAGCTTTCGGGGGAAGACTGATAATCAAAAAACCAATACTTTACTAAAAAACCAAGATTTTATTTTGTAATATTATAAGTAATTATTTTTATAAGTGCCTGATAATTATAAATTAGTAACAGGTAATGATTGCGGATTACGAATTACGAATTAGATTATGTGCTTTAAAAATATTCGTTTTAATCTAAAATCTTTAATCACAAATCTTAAATTTCATTCTAAGAAGTGAAATAAATTTATTTTAGTTGTAAGCGTTTACAGAATTTTTCTTATCTTTACTAAAAAATAATATCATGAAACATTTTGCTTTCTTATTAGCAATGCTATTAACCATTACAGTATTAAAAGCTCAGAATATTCCTTATAATTTAACACCCGACTGGGAGTCAAATCCTAATGGACAGGTATCAACAGGTTTAGGACTGGCAGATATTAACGGTGATGGCTGGAAAGATATTATTGTTGCTGATGGCAATGATATCCATCGTCAGCATTTGGTGGTTTATTATAATAATGGTGATGGTACTTTTCCTTATGATCCTGATTGGGAATCTGCTGATATTGATTATCACGGGCATCTTGCAGTTGGAGATATTGACGGCGATGGCTGGATTGATGTGGCAGTGTCGGTTTATATCGGACCTTCCGGATTTTCTGACCCCGGCAAAGTAAAAGTTTATTATAATATTGAAGGCGAGTTGGAAGCATCACCATCTTTTGAATCATCTGAATTTTACACATTCAGTTGTGTTTTAGGTGATGCTGACGGAGATGGCGACCTTGACCTTGCTGCTGCTGCCGGTGAGCCTTATGGCAGCTTATTTGATAGCGGAAAAATATTTTACAACACAGATGGTATCTTTGAACAAAACCCCCAATGGACATCTGCAATTCAAATGGGAGCTATGGATGTTGATTTTGCAGATATGGATGGAAACGGTTTTTTGGATTTGATCTTTTCCTGCGAAGAAACTCCTAATTATATCTATCTCGCAAATAATGATGGAATAATATCGGAAACTCCTGCATGGTATTCTGATGAAAATGAAAATTATATGAATTCGCTTGATATTGGTTTTATTGGCAGCGATACTTTTCCGGCAATAGTTATGACAGGTAACAGTCAGTTGGGCGGCGACGGTAAAGTCCGTTTATATGATTTTGATGAGGGAATTCCGGCAAGCAGCAGTGCTTCATGGTTATCAAATTATTTTGGATATGGCTCGGGTATTTTGCTTGCTGATGTTACTCGTGATGACACATTGGATCTGATTTACGGCGGTTGGTGGCTGCCAATTAAAATTGCAATTGGGAATGGCGTGAATTTTCAAATAAATCCATCATATACTTCTTCAAGTAGTTCAGTTGTTGAAGCTATACAGATTGCCGACCTTGGCAAAGAAAATATTCAGTTTATAAATGAAAATATCCTGATTGGCATTGAATCTGCTGCTATTCATTTAACCCATAAAATTGTTGAGAATATTTTAAACATTTATAAAAATGGAGTTTTATTAGAACCTTCTGATTATTCTTATATTCCCGGCAAAAACCGGATATCATTTAAAAACAGGTTGTTTACCGGAGATGAACTGGAAATTCAATATGAGTATTGTTATGATGGTGATTTGGTTATCACTAACTGGGATAGCTATAAAGGCAACTATATATTTTATAATACAAATCCGCCTGTTGGTTTGATTTCGTATGATAAAAATGTGGTTTTAAATTTAATAAATATCTATCCTAATCCTGCGAATGAATTTATAAATATTGATTATGTTTTAGATTTTGATAGTGAAGTTGAAATAGAAATTTATAATTTTAAAGGTGAAAAAATCAAAACAATTCATAAAGGATACCGGATGAGTGGCAGAAATTCAACGGGGTGTAAAACAGATGATTTAAAAACAGGTTTATATTTATTAAAACTGATTGCCTGTGACCGTTATTTTATCAGTGAATTTTTAGTATTAAATAATTAAGTACAGTATAAAAACTAATAAATTTAAAAAGCAAGACCTACGAGGTTTTATTAATCAAAAGATTGTCAGTTTGTTGGTTTTTAAGAAATTCACTAAAATAAACCTCGTAGGTCTCTTTGGATTAAGAAATTTATAGTAACATTCTTAATAAAATAAATTTGAATTTAAAAAGCAAAATTAAAATGACAGAACAAGAAGATTTAAAATTGGTTTTTACCGGCTCAAATGTTGAAGCAAATTACATTAAAAGCATTTTAGAAGACAATAATATTGGAGCTTTGGTAAGAAATACTTTACGGGAAAGCCTTGCAGCAGGCTGGGTTTCAGGAGCACCTGAAGATTCAAGCAGGGTTTTCGTTACAGAAGACCACTTTGAGAAAGCGGAATTGTTAGTGAAACAGTATATTGATACGAGGGAAAAAACTTAGAGACTGATTTAGCCGCTAATTTAATTAATTCCTTCTGCTGTATTTTATGGTAGAAGGAATTATTCAACAAAAATAAATAATGAGACTTTTAAATGCTTTTATTATAGGTATTATTTTATTCCCCTGTTCAGCTATTGCTCAAAATAGGTGGGAAATAACTCATGGACTCCCAAACAAACGAGAATCATTACGTGATATTATTGAACAATACGACAAGGGTTATTTTATAGCTGCAACAGAAATGAATGATCGTTATTCGTGGGAACTAAAAACAGATATTAATGGTGAATTGCTATGGGATAAAAAAATCGGTAATATTAATAATATGTTTACACCAACTGCTGTTATTAATAATTATGATGGAGGCATCATTATTATAGGGGGATACTGGGAAAATAGTGATGTTAATGGAGGTATGGTTATAAAATTAGATAGCTGTGGAGAAAAAGTCTGGTGTAATTATTATGAAACAGCTGGTTTATATACTGCCAATTTTTGGGATGTGTTACTACTAAATGATTCAAATATCCTGGTCTTATGTTATTTGGGATTGGAAGAACAAATTGAACAAATTTTCTTATTTTGCTACAGTCAGGAAGGTGACTTGTTATGGATAAAACCCTATGCCACAAAATATAATCATCCTGAAATTGATTTTGCAACAGGTAGGGACCTCTACAGATTTAATAATTATTATTTTATTTCAGGTTTCTGTTACTGGCATTATCCCGGTAATCCCAACATAGCTTACTTACACCCATTAATTATTAAGGTTGATTCGGCATTTAATGAAGAATGGCTGCTTCCTTATGGTGTTAATGATTCTATTAATGGTTTTGCCTGGGGCATATTACAACTTTCAGGGAATGAGTATATGGCTTATGGTGATTGTATGATGGATGGCGACTCAGGCGTTGATAACAGGGCTTTAATTATTCAATTCAATGAACAGGGAAACGAAACAGGTTACTCAGTTATTCCTAATGAGGCTATTGATCCTCCAACACATTATAACCTTATACAAGAAGCTGTGAGAATAACCGATTCAACTTTTATAGCTGCAGCCAATTTCGGTCCTGAATATGAGGGTAATCCAAACGGCGAGTATATTTTTGATTTATCGGGTAACATTTATCAATATAATTCTCGTGAGAACACTTTTGGATTAAGTAAGGTTATAAAAACCTCAGATAACAACTATCTATTTGGAACAAAGATTAAGGAAGGTTCAAATTATGATATTTTGTTATACAAACTAAACGAAAATCTTGAATCCGTTCCCATTGATACCAACCAATATACTTATGACAGTTTGTGCCCTTACCAAATACAATCAGGTACAATAAGCATAGAAGATTGTGAAGTGATTACTGATATTAGTAATTTTCCAACACCTGAAGAATATTATGCAAAGCTAAAAACAATACCAATAAAAGCATATCCCAACCCGGCAAAGGATAATATTACTTTCGGTTTTGAGAACACCAAATATCATCAGAACATGCAACTTCAATGTTTTGATATCTTTGGTAGGATTATTCATAAAGAAAAAATATATACAGGACAGTTAGAAACTGAAATTAATGTTTCGCAATGGAATGAGGGATTGTATGTTGCGGTTATAAAAAGTAATGGAAAAGTTTTGGGTAAGGTAAAATGTGTAGTTTTGAAGTGAGAAATGTTAGTTATTTATTAATCAAAACCCCATTCTCATGAAAACACTTGCCTTAAAATTATCAATTTTAATCCTGATTACCGGATTAAGCTTTAATGCTTTTTCGCAAACTATCAATATTGATAGTACTTTTTATTCTGATACTGAAATTTATCCATTCAGCCAGGTAGATTCAATTTATAGCCTTAACATGAGCGGTTATATAACACTTAATAGTGATACAAGTCTTATCAGGATAATTTTAACTGATACATTTGGAAATGAATTTATGATTTATGAAGCATATCCACTTATTACTACAAGTATGAATTTTGAAATATCAGAAGTTTGTGATGAGACGTGTTATTTGAATGGGATAACACCGTATTCTTTGATAATTCATTTAAATGATGCATCAATTACATTGCAAAGTATTATTTATTCAACATCATTTGTTGATAATGCGGACTCTTTAAGATATCAGGAAAAACTTATTGGAGATTCAATAAAAGTCCAAATAATGAACAACAACATTGTTAGCTTGGGTATGAAGTGGATTGCTTGTGTTAATGAAATAACTAAGCTTTCATATTCTGAAAAAAAAGAACTATTTGGAAACAGATATAGTTTTAACGGATTTGATTATTATGCCGGTGGATTATATGATTTTACTTTTGGAAATCTTTATGAACCAACATTTTTAGAAATTGTGCCGGAATTCGATTGGCGAAAGCGTCACAATGCCAATATTGATTTAATACCAAATTCTCCTTACTATGATGAGTTTCTGGGATGGATGACACCAGTTGGGACTCAATTGTGTAGTCATTGCTGGATATTTGCTCCTGTTCATGCTACTGAAGCTCTGGTGAATCTTTACTTTAATCAACAGCTAAATTTAGATCTATCTGAACAATCAGTTGCATCGTGTAAAACTCCTTGGGATGATTGCTCAGGTGGGGATATAGATAATACTTTTGAATATATAATTGATTCGGGAATTATTGATGAAAATTGCTTCCAATATATTATATCAGGCCCGGCTGGAAATATCAATCCTTGCATTCCATGTCCAGATCCTGAAGAAAAAATCAGTATAGATTATGCTAATAATTTTGTGTTATCAGAAGAAGCAATAAAAACAACCATAATAACTAAAGGACCTGTTGTAATGAATGTGAAAAATTGGGGGCATGTTGTTGTATTTAATGGATTTGGAGAAGTAAGATATTTAGATGTGTTGTATAATTCTTCGAATCAATCTTACTCAATTCAAATTACTGATCCTGATGATCCATTAATTGGTCATAATTACTGGATAGTTAAAAATAGCTGGGGAGACACTTGGGGAGAAGCAGGATTTGGTAAAATAATTTTTCCTCTTAACCAATTTAATAATAAGAAATATATTAGAACACCAATTTATTCACTCGTTACCACATATTCCATCGAATGTCTTGATGTTGATAATGATGGATATTTCAACTGGGGAATTAGTGAACAAAAGCCATCAACTTGTCCAACATGTCATGATGATAAGGATAGCAATGATGGAGATCCTCGTATCGGTCCTTATGATGAAAACTATTACGGTATCCCTGTTAAACCGGAAATGATTGTAAAATATGAGACACAAGTATTTTCACAAGTAATTTCAAGTGGAGGCTTTTTCACTTTTTATGAAACCGGCTCCGAAGTATTTTTTGAATTTACAATAAATAACCCTGGTAATGCACAACTTAACTTAACTGACCCACAGTTTGGAATTTCTGTAACTTCATCATCTTCTATTGATTTTGAAGTAACACAACAACCATCACCATCTGTACCTTTAAATGGTGATACAACTTTTATAATAAAATTTACTAATACAAGCCAGGAAAAGCAAATGTCTGTAATAACAATTAATGTTTTAGAGCCTGACATGGAATCATTTAGCTTTGCTATGGTTGAAACAGACTGTTTGTATAATTCATCAGACCCAGAATATATTACAGGTACTCCTCCACCATGGGATCAATGGGATATAAAACAAAGAGATGTTATAATACAATCAGATGCTCAACTTACAATTACCGGACATTACGGCTTTGTTAACGAAGCTAATATAATTATAGAGCAAGGTGGAAAGCTTATTATTGATGGAGGTCATCTTACTAATGCTTGTGGAAGTCTATGGCAGGGAATAGATGTATGGGGAAATGCTAGTGAAAGCCAATATGAACAACAATACCAGGGATTAATAAAATTGAAAAACAACGGGACGATTGAGTATGCTGATGTTGCAATAGAAACAATTAGATATGATTATGGAGAACATAATTATACAACAAGCGGTGGCATTGTTATGATAAACGACGGAAACCTAATAAATAACGGGATAGGTGTTCGTTTTTATCCTTATGTTAACAGGCATCCGGTTACTAATGAAATAATGTATAATTTAAGTTATTTTTATAAAGCAAATTTTTTATCAAACAATGAAATATATAAATACGTTATTTGTCCCGAATCAAATATACATCTTGATGGCGTTGATGGAATTAAAATTGAAGGTTGTAAGTTCAAAAATGAAGCGGTTGATGAACTTCATACATTTTCTGGCAGAGGAAAAGGTATTTTTAGTTTTAATTCTGGATTTTATATTAAAGAGTATGATAAATATCCTGATCCCGAAATTATCAGAACCTCCTTTTCTCATTTGGATTACGGTATTTATGCATTAACTGACAGGACTACCAAACTTATTACTATTGATTCATGTTTATTTAAAGATAACTTCCGCGGTACATTTCTAAGTGGAATAAGCAATCCCAAAATAATCTGTAATGAATTCCATATTCGTGACAATAATTCGTATTTTGCAGATGATGATAAGTTGGTAGGTCTTTATTTGGACGAATACACAACAGGTTTTCAGGTTGAAGAAAACCAATTTTATACAACTATCCCAGGTAATGAAATTGAAACCAAAAAGTGTGTTGGAACAGTAATAAATAACTCAGGTACTGAGCCCAATGAAATATACAACAATACATTTAACAACATTCTTGTTGGCATTTCTGCACAAGGCGAAAACCGGGCTGAAACAGGAGAGGGACTCTGCCTGAAATGTAATGATTTTATTGATTGCATATCTGATATATTTGTAACACCTGAAGGAGGTACCACACCAGAATACCTGGGGATTGCCATACAACAGGGTATCGCCAATGGCCAGCCCGATGGCCCTGCACGAAATACTTTTACCGACAATTTCCCTGAGCTTGAATACAATTTTGATAATATTACCTTAAATTTAATTAATTATGCTCATCATTTAGATCAAGGTTTATTTAAACTTGAACCTTATCCCTGGAACAATATTAATCTTCAACCGGATAATATTGCTCCATATTCAAAGGAACAATCCTGTCCTTCAAATCTGGGTGGTGGCATAGATATTCCGGCTGAGAAGAATACTATTACAACGGAAACTATACAAATTTCAGTTTATGAGGATACTCTCAGTCAGGTTATTGACGGAGGGGATACAGATGGCTTGAATCTTGAAGTACAAACCAGTTTCCCGGATGAAGCTTTGCAGGTAAGACAGGAATTACTTAACGAATCCCCATATCTTTCTGATACCGTAATGGAAACTGCAATATATAAGGAAAACGTGTTACCTAATGTGATGATCAGGGATATTTTAGTAGCTAATCCCCAATCGGCCAAATCAGCAGAGGTTTTAAATGCTTTAGATGATCGTTTTGATCCTATGCCCGACTATATGATGGTCGAGATAATGCAGGGTCAAAATACTTTTGGTGCAAAAGAACTTTTGGAGCAGGAATTGGCCCGTCATATTACAAACCGGACCAAGTCTTTTAATAAACTAATATTGCACTACAAGCAGGACACCGTTAACGGTTGGGCACAGGACAGCCTGCTGGCATTGCTCAATACAGGACACTATCCCTGGCCACGTTACCAAGCAGCATTCATTTACCTTGAAAACGGGGACTCGGTTACTATGCAAAATACACTGAACAATGTAACAACGGAGTTTTTATTGACTAATAGGGAAATATTTATTCATAACCTGTATTCGGATTTGTTTGATATTTTAACAGAATTACAAGCCGATTCGGTTGCAGCGATCGATAGCATACAAGAGGCTGCCTTACTAAATATTGCACAAAACAACTATTTATTGCCAAGTGTATATGCAAGAAATATTCTGCTAAAACATGGCTCGATAACCTATGTTGAACCGGTTTATCTGCCAGATAACTTAAAAAGTATTCCTGCCTGGCAAAAAGCTAAAACATATAAAAAAACTAATCAAAAGTTGTTGAAAGTATTTCCCAACCCGGCAGGGCATTATTTCATTATCGAATATGATTTAAGAAAGACTGAAGGTAAGGCTGTAATTCTCCTGTCAGATTTGAATGGTAGATTTGTAGATAGTTTTATTCCTAATGATAAACAAAATCAGCAAGTAATTGGTACCAATACTTATTCCTCTGGAATATATATCCTACAACTTTTTATTGATAATGAACTTGTTGAAACACATAAGATCGAAATTGCAAAGTAAAGTTATGCACATTTGGTTTATATACATATTGCTATTATTAATACAGCCGATAACTGTTATCTGTCAATCCCGATGGACAAATGTTTATTATGGTGAAAAAGATGCTTATGCTGACTATTTCATTGAATCCTATGATTGCGGATATTTAATTATGGGAAGACATGGCAGTAGTTATCCTCATTTTAATTGGTTAATAAAAACTGACATAAACGGTCAAATATTATGGGAAAAAACCATAGGTGAGGCGAATTCTTAT
>JAUXFX010000157.1 GCA_030622635.1 Bacteroidota bacterium | reverse complement strand
GCCATCCGAGCCTTATAAATTTTCTAAAACAGACAGGATGGAATTACAGAAAGTATTTCCAAAATCTAAAATCTTACTTGTTGACGGAGAAATGTTTTCGTGGTATGGGAGCAGGATGTTGAAGGCAGCAGGATATATTGAAAACCTCTTAAAATAAATGAAAGTAGTTTATACTTTTTTAATCTGAGCAATCTGTGGCGAACAAAAGAGTAATACTCCAATACTCCATTATTCCAGTTTCTTTTTACCTTATATCTCCCAGATATTTCCGCTGCTTATAAGGTCATCAACTGATTTCAGGGGTGATATGTTTTTTGCAACAACTATTGAATCTGTCATTGCTTCTTCATAAGTTTCCTGCTCTACTGCCCTGATAACCCCCAAAGCAATAGGAAATTCAGGCGGAGCCATTCTTGCAAGCATATTATGAATACCGGGATCATGATCGTATTGGTTATGTATCAAAACATCCTTTTCAGTTATCCGGTTTTCTCCTAATTTCACTACTTCTAATTTTGTTCCTCTTAATACAATACCTTTATCTTTTTCCTTACCAAACAACATAGGTTTCCCCTGCTTAAGATGTAATTGATTATCTTCTTTGGTTTCTTTAGAAGTAATTAAATCATGAATTTTATTGCTGAAAATAACGCAATTTTGTAAAATCTCAACAACTGATGTTCCATTATGCCTCGCAGCTTCAAATAATACATCAACCATCATTTTAGGATTAGAATCCGTAACTCTGGCAAAAAATGTTCCCTGGGCGCCAATCACCAATTCGCCCGGATTGAAAGGAACTTCAAAAGTACCCTGTGGTGAAGTTTTTGTTTTCGCACCTTTGGGTGTTGTAGGAGAATACTGACCCTTAGTTAAGCCATATATTTTATTATTAAACAGGACAATATTTATATCCAGATTTCTCCTTACAACATGAATAAAATGGTTTCCTCCAATTGCCATACAATCACCATCACCTGTTATCATCCAAACACTTAATTCCGGATTTGCGATTTTCACTCCCGAAGCAATTGCTGCTGCCCTGCCATGAATGCCATGTATTCCGTAAGTATTCATGTAATAAGGAAATCTTGACGAACATCCTATCCCCGAAACAACAACAAAATCTTCTTTACGGATACCAAGTTTGGGAAACACTTTTTCCATTGATGATAAAATTGCATGGTCGCCACATCCCGGACACCATTTTACCATCTGGTCGCTAACAAAATCTTCTTTTGTTAATTCCGGAATAGCCGGAACCTTAATTTGTGATTCTTCCATTTTTATTACTCATTTAAAAGTGAGCTAAATTTTTCTTTTAATTCGGATACCATAAAAGGCAAGCCCTGAATTTTATTATACTGCTCGTATTTGAATTCAGGGAAATTCATTTTAAGATAAGAAACAAATTGTCCGTTGTTTAATTCACAAACAATTATTTTTTTGAATTTACTGAATATTTCTTTGGTGTTTTTGGGTAAAGGATTTATATATTTAAAATGTGCCAGACTAATATCTCTTCCTTCTTCTTGCATTCTTTCAATAGCTGTAAGCATTACTCCATAAGTACCACCCCAACTAACAACTAACAGTTCTCCTGAGTTTTTTCCAATAATTTTTTGTTTGGGAATATAGTTGGCAACTCTTTTAACTTTATCATCTCTTAACTTAACCATAAGTTGATGATTAAGCGGGTCATTTGAAACATTACCTGTAATATTTTCTTTTTCAAGACCACCGATTCTATGGCGTAACCCTTCGGTTCCGGGAATAGCCCAATAACGGCTTAATTTATTCTCGTCCCTTCTATAAGGTTTAAAATCAGGGTCATTTGGTTCAACAATCGGAGGGTTGATTTCAGGTAAATCAGCAACTTTGGGAATTTTAAAAACTTCCGAGCCATTTGCCAAAGCACCGTCAGATAACAAAATAACCGGTGTCATATGCTCCAGTGCAAGTTTAGATGCTTCATACGCCGAATAAAAACAATCGGATGAACTTATTGCTGCTAAAACTATTGTCGGGCATTCACCATTTCTACCAAACAATGCCTGAAAAAGATCGGATTGTTCGGATTTTGTGGGCATTCCGGTTGAAGGACCACCACGCTGAACATCTACTATCACAATCGGTAATTCGGTCATAACAGCTAAGCCAATTGCTTCACTCTTTAATGATAAGCCAGGTCCTGATGTAGATGTTACTGCTAATGAACCTGTAAAGCTTGCCCCTAATGATGAACAAATACCGGCAATTTCATCCTCAGCCTGAAAAGCTTTAACAGAAAATTGCTTATGCTTTGTTAATTCCTGTAAAATTTCAGAAGCCGGTGTAATAGGATATGACCCTAAGAACAGTTCCCTTCCCGAACGTTCGGATGCTGCTAAAAATCCCCATGCTGTGGCTCTGTTTCCAGTGATATTTCTGTATTTGCCTTTTTTTAGCTTTGCAGGTTGTACCCTAAATGTGGAATTTATTGCTTCAACATTTTCGGCAAAAATAAATCCTGCTTTTAAAACTCTTTTATTTGACTCAACAATCAGCGGGTTAGATTTGAACTTTTCTTCAAAAAAAGCATTTGCTGAATCAAGCTTACGATTAAAAAGGTATAAAACTATACCTAAGGCAAACATATTTTTGCACCTTAGAGCTGTTTTAAGTTCAATGCCAAGATCTTTAACGGCTTCTTTTGTTAACCTGGAAATTGGAGCTTTAATTAGGTTGTAGCCAACAAGGCTGTTATCTTCCAGGGGATTTGTATCATAGCCGGCTTTGATTATCCCTTTTTCAATAAAAGCATCGGAATCAACAATAAGGATAGCATCTTTTTCTGCCCATTTTAATGATGCTCTTAATGATGCCGGGTTCATAGCAACTAAAACGTCAGCCAGATCGCCTGAAGTGTGAATATTGTTATGTCCGAAATGTACCTGAAAACCTGATACGCCGGCAATTGTTCCCTGTGGTGCCCTGATCTCGGAAGGATAATCAGGAAAAGTAGCAAAATCGTTTCCTGCAAAAGCTACAGAATCAGAAAATAAGGAACCTGTAAGTTGCATGCCATCACCGGAATCACCGGCAAACCTTACAACTACATCATCTAATTCAACGACATGATTTTTTTTATGTGTCATTTGAATATTAATATGTTTAAAAATCGCGGCAAAGTTAAATGTTTTATTTATCTTAAAAACAAGTTTTTCAATAAATATTTTTTTAAAAAAATATTTATTTATTTAGAACATATATAAATTACTTAATAGCATAAATTTTTACAAAATCTATTTATATTTGCATCAATATTTTTTTTCGATTATTAACATAAAATATTTTAATTATGGCTTATAAAATAACAGACGAGTGTACTGCTTGTGGTACATGTATTGATGAATGTCCGGTTGAAGCAATTTCCGAAGGTGACATTTATGTAATTGACCCTGACCTTTGCACCGATTGCGGTGCTTGTGCTGATGTTTGTCCGGTTGAAGCAATTATCCCGGAATAAAATTGATTAAAGTTTAATAAACTTATTCATTCTAATTAAAAAAACCCACCAAATATTGATGGGTTTTTTTAATTTTTTATAGTTTGATAAATTTACTTTGTTAAAAAAAGTTAATTTATATTAAGAAGGAATACAAAAATTAAATCAAAATTTATACTTTCGCTAAAAATTGATTCTAACATACTTCTATGGAAAATTTTAAAAAGCAAAACAATATTATAGGATGGATAACTTTTGCGATTGCAACAGTTGTATATCTGTTAACAGTAGAACCAACAGCAAGTTGGTGGGACTGCGGTGAATACATAGCAACAGCTTATAAATTACAGGTTGGACATCCTCCGGGAGCACCGTTATTTCAGTTATTAGGCAGGTTTTTTTCATTATTTGCATTTGGTGATGTAACCAAAGTCGCTTTAATGATAAACATAATGTCAGTGCTTAGCAGCAGTTTCACAATTTTATTTCTGTTCTGGACAATTACCATGCTTGCAGAAAAAGTTGCCGTACGTGAAGGAGAAATGACTCAAGGTAAAATGTATGCAGTTTTAGGCAGTGGCCTGGTAGGAGCTTTGGCTTATACTTTCTCCGATTCTTTTTGGTTTTCGGCTGTTGAAGGCGAAGTTTACGCAATGTCCTCATTTTTTACAGCAATTGTTTTCTGGGCAATATTGAAATGGGAACGAATTGCTGACAAAAGACATGGTTTCAGGTGGCTGATATTAATTGCATATCTTATCGGATTATCAATCGGGGTACACCTTTTAAACCTTCTGGCAATACCTGCAATAGCTTTTGTTTATTATTTTAAAAAATACAAAACAACTACAAAAGGAATAATATATACTGCTATTATCTCTATATTAATTCTTTCAATAGTAATGTATATTATTATTCCATGGGTAGTTAAACTTTCATCACTATTTGAGTTGTTCTTTGTAAATTCATTTGGACTGCCATTTAATTCAGGTACAATTGTATATTTTATCCTGCTGATTGGACTTATTGTTTGGGGATTAAAATATACAATCAAACGTAAAAAAGTAATTGTCAACACAATAATACTATGTTTTGTTTTTATATTAATCGGATATTCTTCATTTTTTATGCTAATCATCCGCTCAAATGCCGATACACCTATTGATGAAAACAGCCCTGAAGACGCAATCAGTTTATTGTCATATTTAAATCGTGAACAATATGGCGACTGGCCCCTGTTATCCGGTCAATATTTTAATTCTCCGATTGCCGATTACGGTGATGGAAACCCGGTTTATATCAAAGACAAGAAAAAAGGCAAATATGTAATAACAGATAGTCGCCAAAATACAGTTCCAATATATGATTCAAAATTTACAACTATTTTCCCGCGAATGTGGAGCAGCCAGAAAAGCTCTCATATTTCAATGTACAAAAAATACGGTAATATTAAAGGAAAAAATATACGACATACTAAACCGGACGGTTCAACTGAAATAATAAACAAACCTACTTTCGGTGAGAACCTGCGATTTTTCTTTACCTACCAAATAGGGCACATGTATTTTAGATATTTCATGTGGAACTTTGCCGGAAGGCAGAATGATATTGAAAGTCAGGGTGAACTTGAACACGGCAACTGGATAAGCGGAATTAAATTCCTTGATGAATGGAGGCTGGGAAACCTTGACAAAGTACCCGAAAGCATGGATAATCCGGCACATAATAAATTTTACCTGTTACCACTGATACTCGGCTTAATTGGATTTTTCTTCCTTCTGAACACAAATAAAAAGGATGCTTTTGTTGTATTTTTATTATTTTTTATGATGGGAATAGCCATTGTAATTTATTTGAATCAGTATCCATATCAGCCACGCGAAAGAGATTACGCTTATGCAGGTTCGTTTTACCCTTTTGCAATATGGATTGGTTTAGGAGTTCTGTCAATATATAATGCATTAGCCAAAAAAATAAAGGAACATAAACTTATTGCGATAGCAACTATATTGGTTTGCCTGATACTTGTACCCGTTATAATGGCAAAAGACGGCTGGGACGACCACGACCGTTCAGGTAAATATGCTGCCAGGGACTTTGCAGCAAATTACTTAAATTCATGTGCTCCTAATGCTGTTCTTTTTACAAACGGCGACAACGATACTTTTCCATTATGGTATGCTCAGGAAGTTGAAGGAATAAGAACCGACGTAAGAGTTGTTAATTATATGCTTGCAGGCGGATACTGGTATATTCACCAGTTGGGAACAAAAATCTATGATTCCGACCCGTTGCCATTTACTCTAACTCCCGAACAATATAATAAAGGTGTTAATCAGTATATCCCTTTTTATAACAGAAATATTAAAGGTTATACCGAATTAAAAGATGTTATCGGGTTTATTTCAAGCGATAACGAACAAACCAAACTTCCGCTGCAATCAGGAGAAAAGATTAATTATATTCCTACTAAAAAATTTAAACTTACTATTGATTCAGCAACAGTTGTTGATAATGGAACCGTACCAAAAGAGCTTGCTGACCAGATTGTGCCTTCTATTGAATGGAATCTCAAGCAGAATGCTTTGTATAAAAACGACCTGATGTTACTTGATTTTCTGGCTACCAACAACTGGGAAAGACCTATTTATTTTGCTAATCCTTCTGCACTCAATAAAGCACTTGATGTTGATAAGTACTGCCATCTGCATGGAATTGTTTATAAATTCATGCCTGTTAAAGCAAAAAATTATATCAGCGGCTTGGGTGGGATTACCACTGACTCAACTTATGATATTCTTGTCAACAAAGCCAAATGGGGTAATCTGAATGACCCAAATGTTACTGTTGACAGGGAAAGTGCTAGGAACTCAGGAATCGTTAAACAAAATTACATACGGCTGGCAAGGGCACTTCTTAAAGAAAACAAAAAAGATTCGGCTATTGTTGTTCTTGATAAATGTCTTGAATTTTTCCCTGATGAGAAATTTTCTTACGACTATTTTATTCTTCCGTTTGCCGATGCATATTATGAGGCAGGTGCCTTAGAAAAAGGAAACAAAATTGTTGAACGGCTCGTTGAAATCTATGAAGACAACCTTAATTATTATAGTTCCTTGGATGCAACAAGAGCAAAATCTTTTGACAACGACAGACAACAAGCAATTGCAATTATACAAAGACTAGGACAATTAGCAAAAGAAAACGGACAAGATTCTTTAAGTAAAAAAATTGATAGTATTTTCTACGAGCAAATACAGTTCTTTAAATGATGGAATGTTGAGTCCACTCCGAAAAGCCATTTATTTTGGGCTAAAGACGATAAATACAAAATAATCAATAATTAGAATTTGAATATTCTATACTAATGCTGAATAGAAATGCAAAAACTTTAAAGGTCTATTCAGCACGCATAACTACTTCTAAACAGCTTTACTTCGCAAAACTTGCCCGTATGGGCCTGTTAAGAATTAGTATATATGAAAATGTAGAATGCTTTATAAATATAAGATTAGCACCACAATTTATTGTGGTGAATCAGAGGAGTATGAAAAAGTAATCCTTAGTCCGCTTCAGCGGACTTCTACCTGTAGAATTGTATTTTAATACTAACCTTAGTAACATGTAATATACAGCAGAATATCAAACCTTATTACCTTATTAACCGGATGAAAATAAGGTAATAAGGTTCGACTATAAAATTATAATGCGGCTTCGCTTTTTATATTTTCAGTCTCATTAACTTTAGCTTTATACCTTTATACCTTTACAACCGCAGGGCGTCCGTATGGATACCCTTATACCTGTATTTCCCCTATAACCAAAGGGCATCCGTATAGATACCATTTTTAAAATCTACCCTCAATCCCGATAGAGCTATCGGTAGAAAACAAGAATTGATTAATAAACAGAATAGTTACAAAAATTCATCTTAACTCATTTTAAAGTTATAAGTTTGCAAAAAAATATTTGAAAAATACTTATGATAAATTTTGAAAAATTTACGCTTGATAACGGATTAAAAATAATTGTTCACAAAGATACATCAACTCCTCTTGTTGCATTTAATGTTTTATATGATGTAGGAGCAAAAGACGAACAACCCGACAAAACCGGTTTTGCTCATCTTTTTGAACATTTAATGTTCGGAGGTTCCGTTAATATTCCAAGATATGATGAGCCGCTTCAGAAAGCAGGTGGCGAAAATAACGCATTTACATCTAATGATCTTACTAATTACTATCTAATTCTTCCTAAACAAAACCTTGAGACTGCTTTTTGGCTGGAATCCGACCGTATGTTATCGCTTGCATTTTCT
>JAUXFX010000037.1 GCA_030622635.1 Bacteroidota bacterium | reverse complement strand
ATGCAAAACACATATTTTTTTCTTAATGTTTTTTCTTAATTTAAAAAATATTTCAACATTCTGTTGTTAATTATTTTTTTACTTTTGATAAATGTTAATACTTTCGTGAACGGTTACGTTTTTTCTTTATTATCATATATATATTCAATGAGTTAAATTATGATAATCATCATAAAAATGCTGATAAAACTTTCAGGATGATAATTTAGTTGTTAAAATTTTTTGTAATTTTGTTCAGTATTAGTATAATTACCGAAATGTATTGAAAAACAAAGGAATTTCAGGAGCTATTATTATTTAAGAAATTTAAAATCTTTACCCCAATATCTTGCTGCAAGTCCTAATATTTCTTCAATTCTTAGCAATTGATTATATTTTGCAATTCTGTCGGAACGGCTTGCGGAACCTGTTTTTATCATACCTGTATTCAGGGCAACGGCAAGGTCGGCAATTGTTGTATCTTCGGTTTCACCCGAGCGGTGACTTATTACAGCAGTATAAGCATTGCGATAAGCCATATTCACAGCATCAATGGTTTCGGTTAAAGTGCCGATTTGATTAACTTTTATCAAAATTGAATTTGCTACTCCTTTATCAAAACCCTGTTGTAAACGTTTTGTATTAGTTACAAAAATATCATCACCTACAATTTGAATTTTTTTACCAAGTGCTTTTGTCATTAATTTCCAGCCATCCCAGTCATCTTCAGCCATACCGTCTTCAATTGAGATTATCGGATACTTTTTAACCCAGTCTTTCCAGAAATCCACCATTTCGGCAGGAGTTAATTTTTCACCTGTTGACCATTTTAGATGATAAACATTTTCTTTTGGTAAATAATATTCTGATGAAGCAGGGTCAAGAGCGAGGTAAATATCTTCGCCGGGTTTATAACCTGCCTTTTCAATAGCCTGAAGAATAATTGTTATTGCTTCTTCATTGGATTTTAAATTTGGGGCAAATCCACCTTCATCACCAACATTGGTAGAATATTTTTTCTTTTTGAGGACAGCTTTTAAACTATGAAACACCTCAGCACCCATACGAATAGCATCACTAAAAGTTGAAGCTCCAACAGGCATAATCATAAATTCCTGGAAGTCAATACTATTATCAGCGTGAGAACCACCATTCAAAATATTCATCATTGGTATTGGTAATAAATTTGCATTCACCCCACCAATATACCTGAACAAATGCTGGTTTGTTTCCTGAGCGCCCGCATGAGCTGCTGCAAGTGAAACACCAAGTATTGCATTAGCACCTAAATTTGCTTTATTCGGTGTACCGTCAATTTCTATCATGCGGAGATCAATTTCATTTTGATCGGTAACATAATAGCCCTGCAATTCTTCATTTAACACATTATTAACATTTTGAACGGCTTTTAAAACACCTTTTCCTAAATAAATCCCTTTATCCCCATCTCTGAGTTCAACTGCTTCGTGAACACCTGTAGAAGCTCCGGAAGGAACAGCAGCTCTTCCTATTATTCCGCTATCAGTATAAACTTCAACCTCAACTGTTGGATTCCCCCTTGAATCAAGGATTTGACGTGCATAAATATTTGTTATCTGACTCATGACTTTAAATTTTTTCTGTAAAAGTAATTTATTTTCATAAAAAAAGGACAAAGTTTATAAACTTTATCCTTTCTAAATACTTCCTTCAACAATTTTTTATTCTTTAGTTTTATCGCTTTTGTCTTCGGTTTTTGTTTCCTCTTCTTTCACCTTAGCCTTAGTCTTAGCCTCAGCCTCATCAACTACTTCCTCTTTTTTCTCCTCAGCCTTAGCCTCATCAACTACTTCCTCTTTTTTCTCCTCAGCCTTAGCCTCAGCCTTAGCCTCATCTTCAGTTTCTTCCGATTTTATTTCTTCGGATGTAGTTTCATCAGTTTCAGTAGTTTCAACCGGTTTATCGGCAACTTGTTCTTCAACTTCTTTTTTCTTACTACCTCTTCTTCGGCGTGTAGTTTTAACCTTTTTATCAACTTTTTCAGCCAAAAGGTTTTCATTATAATCAACAAGTTCAATAAAGCACATTTCAGCATTGTCACCGAGCCGTGTACCTGTTTTCAGAATTCTTGTATATCCGCCTGGTCTTTCGGCGATTTTTTGGGAAATCTCTCTGAACAATTCAGTTACAGCTTCTTTGTTTTGAAGATAGCTAAAAACCGTTCTTCTGGAATGTGTAGAATCAACCTTTGATTTTGTAATCAAGGGTTCAATATAGCTTCTTAATGCTTTTGCTTTAGCAAGAGTTGTTTTAATTCTTTTATGAATAATAAGCGAAGAAGCCATATTGGATAACATTGCTTTCCTGTGAGAACTTGTCCTGCTTAAATGATTAAATTTCTTTCCGTGTCTCATTTCAATTATTCCTTATCTAATTTATATTTTGAAATATTCATACCAAATTCAAGGTTTTTTATCTTAACCAACTCTTCAAGCTCTGTTAATGATTTCTTACCAAAATTCCTGAATTTTAATAAATCATTCTTGTTAAAAGTTACAAGATCACCTAAAGTTTCCACATCTGCTGCTTTAAGGCAGTTTAGTGCCCTTACCGACAGATCCAAATCAACAAGCTTTGTTTTTAATAATTGCCTTACATGTAATGAACTTTCGTCAAACTCTTCGGTTACTGTTTTTTCTTCTGTATCTAAAGTAATTTTTTCATCAGAGAAAAGCATAAAGTGATGTATCAATATTGTTGCAGCTTCTTTAAGGGCTTCTTTAGGATGAATGGAACCGTCGGTATCAATTTCAAAAATTAATTTTTCGTAGTCGGTTTTTTGTTCTACCCTGTAATTTTCAACAGAATATTTTACATTTAAAATCGGAGTATGTATTGAATCAATAGCTATTGTATCAATCGTTGAGTTTATTGATTTATTTTCTTCTGCCGGAACATACCCCCTACCTTTATTAACCGTAAGTTCAATTGATAGCCTAACATTTGTCTCCAAATTACAAATTACTACATCAGGATTCAGAACTTGAAAAACCGATAAAAACTTATTGATATCACCGGCTTTAAAAACTTCCTGATCACCAATCACCACATTTACTTTTTCCGTATTTTCACCATCAATTTGTCTTTTAAACCTTATTTTCTTTAAGTTAAGAATAATTTCAGAAACATCTTCAACTATTCCTTTTATAGTTGAAAATTCATGTACAATACCATCAATTTTTATGGATGTTATTGCATATCCTTCAAGAGAAGATAATAAAATTCTTCTTAATGCATTACCTATTGTTATACCAAAACCGGGTTCAAGAGGGCGAAACTCAAATATTCCTTCGAATTCATCAGCCTCTATCATTATAACTTTATCTGGTTTTTGAAATGCTAATATTGCCATATATTAATTTTTTTATCAAAAATTGATTAAATTAAAAACAATGAATTATTTAGAATACAACTCAACAATAAGCTGTTCTTTTATATTTTCGGGAATATCTTCTCTTTGAGGATAATTTACAAATTTTCCGAGTAATTTTTCGTCATCCCATTCAAGCCATGAATATTGATTAGAGCGTGAAACAAGTGAATTTGTAATAGCTTCTAAAGATTTGGATTTTTCTCTTACACCAATAATATCACCTTCTTTAAGGCTATATGATGGAATATTTACAATCTTGCCGTTAACCGTAATGTGCCTGTGCGACACTAATTGCCTTGCTCCACTTCTTGTAGGTGCAATTCCCAATCTGTAAACAACATTATCTAAACGGGCTTCTATTAACTGCAATAATATTTCACCTGTAATTCCTTTTTTCTTAGAAGCTTTATGAAAAACATTTCTGAACTGTCTTTCAAGTATTCCATAAGTATATTTAGCTTTTTGTTTTTCCTGAAGCTGGATACCGTATTCCGATTGTTTTCTTCTTCTTTTTGAATTACCGTGTTGTCCCGGAGGATAATTTTTCCTTTCAAATGATTTATCCGGTCCGAAAATCGGATCTTTGAATCTTCTTGCCATTTTTGTTTTTGGACCTATGTATCTTGCCATTTTATATTATGAATTTTAGATGTTTTACTTACAAATAATTAATTCTAAATTATATTTTTTACTTAACAGAAATTGAATTTTTATACTCTTCTCCGTTTTGGCGGTCTGCAACCATTATGAGGCAAAGGTGTCACATCCTTTATCTCCATTACTTCAATTCCTGAAGAATGGAGGGTTCTGATTGCTGATTCTCTGCCTGATCCCGGTCCTTTAACAAGAACTTTTACTTTTCTTAATCCTAAATCATAGGCAGTTTTTGCACAATCTCCTGCTGCCATTTGTGCAGCATACGGAGTGTTTTTCTTTGATCCTCTAAAACCCATTTTTCCCGAAGATGACCATGAAATCACCTGACCTGCATTATTTGTTAATGTAATAATGATATTGTTAAAGGAAGCCTTTATATATGCTTTTCCTATAGGCTCAATCTTAACAACTCTTTTTTTTGAACTTCTTACAGTTTTTGCCATAATTTATATAATTTCTATCTTGCTGTTTTTCAAATTATTTAATTAATTTGGTGATAACAGAATATAACATTAGCCTTTCAGTACCTTCTTTTTATTAGAAACGGTTTTTTTTCTGCCTTTACGGGTTCTTGCATTATTCTTTGTGTTCTGTCCCCTAAGCGGTAATCCTATACGATGACGTATCCCTCTATATGAACCAATATCCATTAACCGCTTTATGTTCATCTGAACTTCAGAACGAAGCATTCCTTCAACTTTATACTTATCATTGATAACCGTACGGATTTTATTCTGTTCATCATCAGTCCAATCATGAACTTTTTTATCCCAATCAACTCCGGCTTCAGTTAAAATTCTCTGTGCATTACTTCTGCCTATTCCAAAAATATATGTTAATCCTATCTCACCTCTTTTGTTTTTTGGTATATCTATACCTGCTATACGAGCCATAATTTATTGATTATTGTTTATTTTTTATTGATTTTTATTTTTTATTTCGTAATCCGTAATCCGTAATTAATGTCATCTCGAGCAAAGACGAGAGGCGTAATCCATAATCACTGCCTTTATCCTTGTCGTTGTTTATATCTAGGATTCTTTTTGTTAATAATATATAATCTTCCCTTTCTACGAACGATCTTACAATCAGCAGTTCTTTTTTTTACAGATGCTCTAACTTTCATTTTATATATCTTAAAATTATTTATATCTAAATGTAATTCTTCCTTTTGTTAAATCATAGGGCGACATTTCAAGTTTAACTTTATCGCCTGGCAAAATTTTAATATAATGCATTCTCATCTTCCCTGAGATGTGAGCAGTAATTATGTGACCATTTTCCAATTCAACACGAAACATAGCATTGCCCAATGATTCAATTACTGTTCCATCTTGTTCAATTGATGTTTGTTTTGCCATTTTTTAAATAGTTAATATTTTTAATTGTTTAATACCTGATCAATAAACTCAAATGTTGATAAAATATCTACCTTTCCTTTTTTTACTGCAATATCATGTTCATAATGTGCAGATGGTAGTCTGTCGGCAGTTCTTATTGTCCAGCCATCATTTTCCTGAACAACATTTTTTGTACCGAGGTTTATCATCGGTTCAATTGCCAGTACCATACCTTCTTTTAATTTTGTACCTGAGCCTCTTTTTCCGTAATTTGGAATTTCCGGTTTCTCATGAAGGTTTTTCCCCAAGCCGTGACCAACTAAATCGCGAACAACCGAATATCCAAATCCTTCAACATAATTTTGTATTTCAAACCCGATATCCCCTACTCTTTTTCCTGCAACTGCAACCTCGATTCCTTTATACAACGATTCTTTCGTTCTTTTCATCAGCAAAAGAATTTCTTCTTTAACATCACCAACCGCGAAAGTATAAGCTGAATCGCCATAAAAACCATTTTTCTTAACACCGCAATCAACTGAAACAATATCACCGTTTTGTAAAATCCTTTCACCGGGAATCCCGTGTACAACCTGTTCATTAATTGACATGCAAAGCGTTTTCGGGAATCCTTTGTAACCTTTAAATCCCGGAACCGCACCGTTATCCCTGATAAATTCTTCAGCAATTTTATCCAGAACTATTGTTTTAACACCGGGTTTAATATGCTTAGCAACCTCGGCTAATGTTTTTCCAACAAGTAAAGAACTTTCTCTTAGTAACTCAATTTCTTCCTCAGTTTTATAATGTATCATCCCAATTATTTATTATCACATAGACATTGATGACCTACCTTTTATCCTGCCAGATTTTGTTAATCCATCATAATGACGCATTAACAAATGACTTTCTATTTGTTGTAAGGTATCCAGAACAACACCTACAAGAATTAAAAGTGATGTACCACCGTAAAATTGTGCAAACGAAGTAGTTACGCCAATTTTACTTACAAGTGCAGGCATAATTGCAACTAATCCTAAAAACATTGAACCGGGAAGAGTAATTCTGGACATAACCGTATCAATAAATTCCGCTGTTCTCCTGCCTGGTTTCACACCCGGTATAAATCCTCCGTTCTTTTTCATATCTTCTGCCATTTGATTTGGATTAACAGTAATAGCAGTATAGAAATAAGTAAATAATACTATCATTATAAAGAAGGTAAAATTATACCAGAATCCGTTAATATTTGTAAATACTGATGCTATACCTGATAAAGCTTCTGAATCGGAAAAGCCTGCTAACGTCAAGGGCAGGAACATAATTGCCTGTGCAAAAATAATCGGCATAACACCTGCTGCATTAACTTTTAACGGTATATACTGGCGAACACCACCGTACTGGCGGTTTCCGATTATCCGCTTGGCATATTGCACAGGTATTCGCCTGGTTCCCTGAACCAGCAAAATAGTTATCAAAACCACAAACACCAATATTGCAATTTCAATAACAAAATATACTAACCCGCCTCCTTTCTCTTCCATTTTTGAAATAAATTCACCAAATAATGCAAACGGCAAACGGGCAATAATACCAATCATGATTATCAACGAGATACCATTTCCTATTCCGTTATCGGTTATTCTTTCCCCAAGCCACATAATAAACATAGTACCTGCAATTAAGGTTATAACTGTTGACACCCAGAAAAATGTGGAAGGACCTGTTACACTGGGGTCAAAAGGAGTTATTGCCTCGGGCGGCAATGATGAAACTAATTGAGTTCCAATATACGCAGGAGCTTGTGCCGCAGTAATTAATATTGTTAAATAACGAGTTATTTGATTAATCTTTCTTCGTCCGCTTTCACCTTCTTTTTGTAATTTTTGGAAATATGGAATTGCCATACCCAACAATTGAATTACAATAGATGCTGAAATATAAGGCATGATCCCAAGTGCAAAAATTGACGCATTTGAAAAAGCTCCTCCTGAAAACATATTCAACAAACCAAGCAAACCGGAGCTTGCCTGACTTTGAAGATTTGCCAGCATATCGGGATCAACACCCGGTAATACTACTTTTGAGCCCAACCTATAGATTAGAATTATTCCCAGAGTATATAAAATTCTTTTTCTGAGATCTTCAATCTTATAAATATTTCTTATTGTCTCGATTAACTTTTTCATTCAAATTTAAATTTTATTTACGGTTCCAGCTTGAGCTTCAATAGCACTAATTGCTGACGCTGAAAAGGAGTGAGCCGTTACTTCTAATTTTGATTTTAATTTGCCTCTGCCCAAAATTTTTATTAAGTCGTTTTTTGACGCTAAACCATTTTCAATTAACACATCAATATTAATTGTGGTAATTTTTTTCTCATCAGCTAATTTTTGCAATGTATCAATATTAACACCTCTGTATTCCTTACGATTAATATTTTTAAAACCGAATTTAGGAACTCTTCTGAACAATGGCATCTGACCACCTTCAAAACCTCTTTTTCTTTTATAACCCGATCTTGACTGAGCTCCTTTATGTCCTTTTGTAGAGGTTCCACCTTTACCTGAGCCTTGTCCGCGTCCAATACGTCTTTTATTTTTCGTTGAACCTTTTACCGGTTTAAGATTACTTAAATCCATCTTGTATTTTAAATTTATAATTCTTCAATTAAAAGTAAATGTTTTACTTTGTTAATCATTCCTAGAATTTGAGGAGTAGCTTCAACTTCTATAGAATGTTGCATTCTTCTTAAACCTAATGCCTGAAGTGTTCTTTTCTGGTCTTCTGGTCTTCCGATGCCGCTCCTGACCTGTTTTATTCTAAATTTCTTCATTCGTAATAATTTTTAACCGTTGAAAACCGTGTTTAAATCAACTCCTCTGAACTGTGCAATAGTATAAGGGTCTCTTAACTGTATAAGTGCATTCATTGTTGCTTTTACAACACTGTGAGGATTTGACGAGCCTTTTGATTTTGCCAAAACATCTTTAACGCCAACACTTTCCAGAACTGCACGCATAGCACCTCCTGCAATAACACCTGTACCGGGAGCAGCAGGTTTAATAAATACATAAGCACCACTATATTTGCCGTATTGCTCATGTGGTAATGTTCCTTTTAAAACCGGTACTTTTATCAGGTTTTTCTTAGCATCATCAATTCCTTTTGCAATTGCAGCGGTTACTTCTTTTGCTTTCCCAAGTCCGAAACCAACTACACCGTTTTCATTTCCAACAACAACAATTGCCGAGAAACTAAAAGTTCGTCCTCCTTTTGTAACTTTAGTAACCCTTTGGATACTAACCAGCCTGTCTTTAAATTCTATTTCGCTGGATTTTACTCTTTTTATATTTACGTTCGTCATAATTTTTTAAAATTTAAGACCTCCTTCTCTAGCTGCTTCGGCTAAGGATTTAACTCTACCATGATATAAATAACCATTTCTGTCAAAAACAACAGATTCAAATCCGGCTTCTTTTGCTTTTTCAGCAATTAACTGTCCAACCAATTTTGCCTTTTCAATTTTTGTAATTTTTTTATCAGCAATACTATCTGTAGCTGATGAAGCTGAAACAAGTGTTTTACCATCTAAATCGTCAATCAACTGGGCATAAATTTGTTTATTGCTTCTAAAAACAGTTAATCGTGGTCTTTCAGGAGTTCCGTTAATGATTTTCCTGATCCTTTTCTTGATCTTGAATCTTCTATATTTTTTCTTATCTTTTATTGCCATCTTAATTTAGTTATTAATGGTTGAGCTTGATACAAATCTTAACATTTAACATTTAACTTATAACATTCTTTTAATATTCTATTCAGAAGCAACTTTACCGGCTTTCTTCTTGATTTCTTCACCCTGGAACCTAATTCCTTTTCCTTTATATGGTTCGGGTTTTCTGAATGAGCGGATTTTTGCAGCCACCTGTCCTATAAGTTGTTTATCATGAGATGTAAGTGTTATCGTTGGACTTTTACCTCTTTCTGTTTTTGCTTCAACTTTAACTTCATCCGGTAATTCAAAAGCAATATTATGAGAATAACCCACTGAAAGCTCAAGTACCTGTCCTGATGCTGTCACTTTATATCCAACTCCAACCAGTTCCTGAACAATTTTATATCCTTCAGAAACGCCGTGAATCATGTTAGCAATTAATGCCCGGTAAAGCCCATGCATTGATTTATGGTTTTTTTGTTCTGTATGTCTTTCAAACAAAATATTTCCGTCATTAATTTTAATTGTAATAGCAGGGTCTACAACTTGCTGAAGTTCACCTAACTTTCCTTTAACTGTTACAATATTTTTATCGGAAACAGTAACCTGAACACCATCAGGAATTATAATCGGTAATTTTCCTATTCTTGACATTAATTAATCTCCTCTTTATTAACTAATATTACATAAAACTTCTCCACCAACTTTTAATTTTTTGGCTTCTTTATCAGTAATAACACCCTTTGAAGTAGACATTATTGCAATTCCCAAACCATTTAAAACGCGTGGCAGGTTATCGGCATTTACATACTTTCTTAGTCCGGGTCTGCTAACTCTTTCAAGTTTTAAAATAGCAGATAATTTTGTTACAGGATGATATTTTAAAGCAACTTTAATTATTCCCTGTTTTGAATCATCTTCAAATTTATAATTCAATATATATCCCTTTTTAAAAAGTATTTCTGTTATTGCCTTTTTTAAATTTGATGCAGGAATTTCAACAACGCGATGTTTTGCCATTATAGCATTCCTGATTCTTGTTAAATAATCTGCAATTGGATCAGTAACCATTTTATTTTATTGATTTATTATTAATTATTATTAATTATTTACCAACTGGCTTTTCTTATACCGGGTATTAAACCTTTCAAAGCCATTTCTCTGAAATTGATACGGGAAATTCCAAACTGACGCATATATCCTTTTGGACGTCCTGTTAATTTACATCTGTTGTGCAATCTAACAGGTGAAGCGTTTTTTGGTAATTTCTGTAAACCAATATAATCACCGGCTGCTTTTAATGCAGCTCGTTTTTCAGCATATTTTTCAACGAGTTTTTGTCTTTTAATTTCTCTCGCTTTCATCGACTCTTTAGCCATAGAATATTATTTTTTTTGATTTTTAAATGGTAATCCAAATTCTTTTAATAATGCCATTGCTTCTTTATCAGTATTTGCAGAAGTTACAAAAGTAACATCCATACCATTAATCCTGCTAATCTTATCTATATTAATCTCAGGAAAAATGATTTGTTCGGGAATACCTAAAGTATAATTACCTTTTCCATCAAAACCTTTATCATTAATTCCTCTGAAATCCCTGATACGCGGAATTGAAACAGCTACCAATCTGTCTAAAAATTCATACATTTTCTCACCCCGTAAAGTAACTCTGACGCCAATTGGCATACCTTTTCTTAATTTAAAGTTAGAAATGTCTCTTTTTGATCGTGTTGGAACAGCTTTCTGTCCTGATATAAGTGTCATTTCTTCTACTCCGCTATCAATCAGTTTTTTGTCGGTTATTGCAGCACCTAAGCCCTGGTTTAAAGAAATCTTTTTAAGCTTGGGAACCTGCATTTTACTTTTATAACCGAACTGCTTAATTAAAGCAGGTATTATTTCTTCGCAATATTTATCTTTTAATCTTGGTGAATAGCTCATTACTTTATTACCTCCACTGTTTTTTTAGAATAACGAACCGACTTATTTTGTTTCTCATCCAATTTTCTTCCGATTCTTGTTGGTTTTCCTGATGAATCAATCACCATCAGGTTTGAAAGATGAATAGGTGATTCACGTTTTAAGATACCACCCTTAGGATTATCGGCATTTGGTTTTGTATGTTTTGAAATCATATTGATTCCTTCAACAATTGCTTTATTATCAGGAGCATTAATTTTAAGCACTCTGCCTTGCTGTCCCTTGGAATTTCCGGCAATAACCATCACAGTGTCACCTTTTTTTATATGTAACTTAGTTCGCATGATTTTTTATAAATATTATAATTAAAGCACTTCAGGTGCCAATGAAACTATTTTCATAAATTGTTTATCTCTTAATTCACGGGCAACGGGACCAAAAATACGGGTACCTATCATTTCGCCGGCAGTATTTAAGATAACAACTGCATTATCATCAAAACGAATGTATGAACCATCGTTTCTTCTTATTTCTTTTCTTGTTCTAACAACAACAGCTTTTGATACTGTGCCTTTTTTTATATTTCCGGAAGGCATAGCATTTTTAACCGTAACAATAATCTGGTCTCCGATTGATGCATATCTTTTTTTTGTTCCGCCAAGAACTCTTATGCATAAAACTTCTTTTGCTCCGCTATTGTCAGCTACTGCTAATCTTGATTCTTGTTGTATCATAATTATTTAGCTCTTTCAATTATTTCAACTAATCTCCAGCATTTATTTTTACTCAATGGTCTGGTTTCCATAATACGAACAGTATCACCAATATTACAGTCATCTTTTTCGTCATGAGCTGTGAACCTTGATGTTTTTTTCACAAACTTACCGTAGATAGGGTGCTTAACTTTCCTGCCTATCTCAACAACAATTGATTTGTTCATCTTGTTGCTCACAACTATTCCTGTTCTTTCTTTTCTTAAGTTTCTTTCCATGTTCTTAATAAATTATTTTATTGCTGAACTTTTTCAGTTTGATTTTCCTCAAAACTGCGTTTTTTTAATTCTGTTTCAATTCTTGCAATCATTCTCCTGAATATTTTAATTTTATTCGGATTTTCCAATGGAGAAACTGCATGGTTAAGTATGAGTTTAGTTAGTTGTTTTCTTTCTTCTTCTAACCTTTCCATGAGTTCAACAGTACTCATTTCTAAAATTACTTCTTGTTCCATTTTAATTATTTTGAATATTCAACATAATCTCTTCTTATAACAAATTTTGTAGTTATAGGAAGCTTTTGAGCAGCTAATCTTAATGCTTCTTTAGCTATTTTAAGAGGAACGCCTTCGGCTTCGAACAAAATTCTTCCAGGTGTAACCCTTGCGACAAAATATTCGGGAGCACCTTTACCTTTACCCATACGAACCTCAGCAGGTTTTTTAGTGATGGGTTTGTCAGGAAATATTCTTATCCATATCTGTCCTTCACGTTTCATATAACGTGTAACCGCCTGACGTGCTGCTTCAATTTGCCTTCCGGTTATCCATGTTTCTTCTAATGCTTTAATACCAAACGACCCAAATGCAAGTTGATTCCCTCTCTGGGAATTACCCTTCATTTTGCCTTTTTGCATTTTTCTATATCTTGTTTTCTTTGGCTGTAACATTATTGCTATTTTAAAATATCAATGTTTTTTTATCTCCTTTTACGAGGTGCTTTGCCCCTTGGCCCTGAATGTTTTGATTTTGATCCTACACCGATAGTTGGTACCAAATCGGGTTTTCCGTATATTTCGCCTTTACAAATCCACACTTTTATTCCAATCCTTCCATAAGTCGTATGAGCTTCAGTAAGGGTATAATCAATGTCAGCTCTTAAAGTATGAAGTGGTGTTCTTCCTTCTTTATACATTTCGCTACGTGCCATTTCTGCTCCTCCTAACCTGCCCGAAATCAAAACCTTGATTCCTTCTGCTCCTATTCTCATTGTTGAAGCTATAGCAGTTTTTATTGCCCTTCGGTATGAAATTCTTCCCTCAATTTGTTTAGCAATAGTATTTGCAACAATTACTGCATCTAATTCGGGTCGCTTAATCTCAGAAATATTAATTTGAATTTCTTTTTTTGTTATCTTTTTCAACTCCTCTTTTAATCTATCAACTTCCTGTCCGCCTTTTCCGATTATTATTCCGGGACGAGCAGTAAAAATGTTAACAGTAACAAGTTTAAGTGTACGTTCAATGATAATTTTTGAAATACCTGCCTTTGCCAAACGGGCATGAAGGTATTTTCTAATTTTATCGTCTTCAATAAGTTTAGGTTCAAAATTTTTACCACCGTACCAATTAGAATCCCATCCTTTTATGATTCCCAATCTTAAGCCTATTGGATTTGTTTTTTGTCCCATTAAGTTATTATTAATTATTTTTAATTTCTTTTAAAATATTTTATTTATTAATTAGTTTGGTTCTGTTATCAAGAACTACAGTAACATGATTAGAACGTTTTCTGATTCTGTGGGCACGTCCCTGGGGTGCAGGTCTGATCCTTTTCAACTGCCTTGCACTGTCAACAGATATTTCCTTAATATATAAGCTACTATCCTCAATTCTAACACCCTCGTTTTTAGTCTGCCAGTTTGCTATTGCAGAAAGCAGAAGTTTGTGCAACCTGTTTGAAGCTTCTTTAGGTGATTTTTTTAATATATTTAATGCTGTTTCAACATTCATCCCTTTGATCAAATCAGCAACTAATCTCATTTTCCTGGGTGAAGTAGGACAATTATTCAGTCTGGCAAAAAATTTACTTTTCCTTGCTTCATTTAATTGTTCTGCTCTTATATGTTTTCTTACTCCCATTTCTTAAAATTTTAAAATTAAAATTATTTTCTTCCTTTATCCTTTTTTCTCCCTGCATGACCTCTGAATATCCTTGTAGGAGCAAACTCGCCTAATTTATGACCAACCATATTCTCGGTTATATAAACAGGTATAAATTTGTTTCCATTATGAACAGCGATAGTTTGTCCAACAAAATCAGGAGAGATCATTGATGCTCTCGACCATGTTTTAATAACTGTTTTCCTCTTACTTCCACCAATTTCAATAACTTTTTTCTCAAGTTTATAATTTATAAAAGGGCCTTTTTTTAGAGAACGACTCATATTAACAAATTTTAATTTTGATTATTTCTTTCTTTTTTCAATAATATATTTATCTGAATACTTTTTCTTTGATCTTGTTTTAAATCCTTTAGCTGGTATTCCTTTTCTTGAACGCGGGTGACCGCCGGATGCTCTGCCTTCACCACCACCCATTGGATGATCAACAGGGTTCATTGCCACGCCTCTTGTTCTCGGTCGCCTTCCAAGCCATCTGCTTCTTCCGGCTTTTCCGGAACGCTCAAGACTATGGTCTAAATTTGACACCATACCAACAGTAGCTCTACAAGTTTGAAGAATCATTCTTGTTTCGCCTGAAGGCAGCTTTATAATTGCAAATTTCCCATCCCTTGACATCAATTGGGCGTGTGAACCTGCACTTCTTGCTATCTTGGCCCCTGCTCCCGGTTTGAGTTCAATATTATGAATAATCGTTCCGAACGGGATTTCGCTTAAATACATTGTGTTTCCAATATCAGGAGAAACTCCTTTACCTGATACTATCTGCTGTCCCACTTCTAATCCGTGAGGAGCAACGATATATCTTTTTTCCCCATCAGCATAAAACACTAATGCTATCCGCGATGTTCTGTTCGGATCATATTCAATTGTTTTTACTATTGCAGGAACACCTTCTTTCTCTCTTTTAAAATCAATTATCCTGTACTTTTGTTTATGACCACCACCCATATATCTCATGGTCATTTTTCCTTCACTGTTCCTTCCACCAGATTTTTTCTTCGGAGCTAATAATGATTTCTCCGGTTTCGTAGTTGTAATATCGTCAAATGCGCTTATTATTTTAAAGCGTTGACTGGGTGTTGTCGGTTTGTATTTCTTTAAAGCCATCTTTTAAATATTGCTGTAAAAATCAATTGTTTCACCTTCAGCTAATGTAACTATAGCTTTTTTAAATGATCCGGATTTTCCGGTAATAAGCCCGGATTTTGTATGACGCGATTTGGTTTTGCCTGAATAATTCATTGTATTCACAGATTTAACTTCAACTCCATAAATTTCTTCTACTGCTTCTTTGATTTGAAGTTTATTTGCGGTTTTTTGAACAATAAAACCAAATCTGTTTAAGTTCTCGCTCAAACTTGTCATTTTTTCTGTTATCACCGGCTTTATTATAATACTCATTGTTTTAAATTTATTATTTATATTATTATGCGAATAATTCCTCAATTTCTTTTAAAGAACTTTCAGAAATCAATAAGCTGTTTGCATTTAATATATCATAAGTATTTATACTTGATGCTTTTGTAATTTTAGTTTTTTTTACGTTCCGTGATGATAAGTATATATTTTCTTTTGTTTCCGTAAGAATTAATAATGTTTTTGAGTCTGCAAGATTAAAGCTATTTAAAAACTCAATATAATTTTTAGTTTTAGGTGAATCAAAATCAAAATCTTCAAGAATGAAAATATTATTATCTTTTGCTTTATAAGTTAAAGCAGATTTACGGGCTATTCTTTTTAGTTTTTTATTAAGCTTAAAGTTGTAATCTCTTGGATGAGGACCAAAAGCCCTGCCACCCCCTCTGAATATTGGTGATTTAATATCACCGGCACGGGCAGTTCCTGTTCCTTTTTGCCTTTTGATTTTTCTTCTGCTTCCGGCTACAGCATTTCTTTCTTTTGAACTATGTGAACCTTGTCTTTTATTTGCCATAAATTGTTTTACATCCAAATAAATAGCATTATCATTCGGCTCAATAGCAAAAATTGAATCGCTTAATTCTACTTTTTTCGTAGTTTTATCTCCGGTAATTTTATATACTGCTAACTCCATCTTTCAATAATTAAATATGAATTTTTTGGACCGGGCACTGCACCCTTAACAATTATCAAATTTTTCTCAGGAATAATTTTCAATACCTTCAGGTTTATCATTTTTACACGATTACCGCCTGTTCTGCCGGCCATTCGCATACCTTTAAAAACCCGTGAAGGATAAGATGATGCTCCTATCGAACCCGGCGCTCTCAATCTGTTATGCTGACCATGCGTGGCATCACCCACACCTTTGAAATTATACCGTTTCACAACTCCCTGGAAACCTTTTCCCTTTGAAGTCCCGACAACATCAATAAATTCACCCTCAATAAATATATCCACTGTTAAAACATCACCAAATTTCTTTTGGTGCCCTGCTTCAAATCTACTGAATTCCCTTACAATTTTTTTTGGCGAAACTCCTGCTTTTGCAAAATGCCCCTTTAATGCTTTTGAAACATGCTTTTCACTTTTATCTTTATAAGCTAACTGAATCGCATCATATCCATCATTGGCTTTTGTTCGCACCTGTGTTACAACACATGGCCCAGCTTCAATAACAGTGCATGGTAAATTTTTACCATCATCGCTGAAAATGCTGGTCATTCCTATTTTTTTTCCAATTAATCCTGACATTTTATATATAATTTTATATATATAACTAAACTTTAATCTCTACTTCAACTCCACTGGGTAATTCCAGTTTCATCAATGCATCAATTGTTTTAGTAGTTGTACTGTAAATATCTAAAAGTCTTTTATAAGAACATAGCTGAAATTGCTCTCTTGATTTTTTATTAACAAAAGTCGCTTTTAAAACTGTATATATTTTTTTATTCGTTGGTAATGGTATTGGTCCGTTAACAATCGCACCGGTTGATTTTACAGTTTTTACGATTTTTTCAGCAGATTTATCTACCAAATTATGATCGTATGATTTTAACTTTATTCTGATTTTTTGACTCACGTTATTTTATTTTTATTAATAAAAACAATTTCTGTATTTTTATCCCATACGGGTTTGCTTCGCTTCACTTTTATCTTTCGACCAACGGGAGTCCGTATGGATGTCTTTTATCTTAACAATTCACCACATACCCCTTAATCTTATATAAAACCTCATCAGTAATTCCCTGAGGCACTTCGGCATAATGCGAAAACTCAAGGTTTGAAGTTGCCCTTCCTGATGTAATTGTTCTTAAGGTTGTAACATATCCAAACATTTCTACCAATGGTACTTTTGCATGTATTACCTGAATACCTATTTTTGAAACTACATCTTCAAGCTGTCCTCTTCTTTTATTCATATCGCTTGTAACTTCTCCGATATATTCATCCGGAGTGATAATTTCGGTTTTCATGATAGGTTCAAGTAAAACCTTTTTGGCTTTTTTACATGCATTTTTATACGCCAGACTTGCAGCAATTTCAAACGATAATGAATCGGAATCAACGCTATGGTATGATCCGTCAAGCAAAATAACTTTTAAATTATCCATTGGGAACCCTACTAACGCTCCATTCATCATTGCAGACCTAAATCCTTTTTCAATTGCCGGAATATATTCTTTTGGAATGTTTCCACCCTTAACTTTATTTATAAATTGTAATCCCTTAACCCCTTCATCAGCAGGTGAAACTTCCACTAAAATATCAGCAAATTTGCCCCTGCCTCCTGATTGTTTTTTATATATTTCTCTATGTTTAACAGTATCAACAATTGCTTCTTTATAAGCCACCTGTGGTATTCCCTGATTACAATCAACATTAAATTCTCTTTTTAACCTGTCAATTATTATTTCAAGGTGCAATTCACCCATGCCATTAATAATTGTTTGCCCTGTTTCTTCATCAACTCTAACAGTAAAAGTAGGGTCTTCTTCAGCCAGTTTACTTAACGCGATACTCAGCTTATCAACTTCCTCCTGGGTTTTCGGCTCAATTGCCATACTGATCACCGGCTCAGGAAATGAAATTTTTCCAAGTATCAAAGGATGTTTGATATCTGTAAGCGAATCGCCTGTACGAATTAGTTTAAAACCTATAGCAGCACCAATATCACCTGCTTCAATTTTTTTCATGGGTTTTTGTTTATTTGCATGTATCTGCATGATACGGGCAATGCGCTCTTTTTTATTGGTATTTGTATTCAGCACATAAGAACCTGCATCCAGAGAACCTGAATAAACTCTGAAAAATGCTACTCTTCCAACATAAGGATCAGTAGTTATTTTAAATGCCAACGAACTGAATGGTTCTTTTGGGTCGGCTTTTCTAATTTCTTCTTTATTTGTATATGGATTTATTCCGGTAACCGGAGGGACATCAAGGGGGGATGGTAAAAAGGCTGCTACTGCATCAATTAATCTCTGTACACCTTTATTTTTAAATGAGGAACCGCAAATAACAGGTGTAATTCTTCTTTCAATGGTTGCTTTTCTAATAGCTGATATTATATCCTCTTCTGATATTAATTCGGGATTTTCAAGAAATTTAATAAACAACTCATCGTTTTCTTCAGCAACACCTTCAATTAATTTTGTTCTGTATTCAAGCACAACTTCTTTGATATCATCAGGCATCTCAACTTCAAAAATTTTCGAACCTTTTGAATCATCATCCCACACATAAGCTTTATTTTCTATAAGATCAACAATTCCCTGAAACAGATCTTCCGAACCGATCGGTATCTGAAGCGGAATAGGATTGGCTTTTAATTTTTCTTTGATCTCAGAAACTACTTTGAAAAAATCAGCTCCTGCGCGATCCATTTTATTAATGTAGCATATTCGCGGAACATTATAGTGATCGGCTTGTCTCCAAACGGTTTCGGATTGAGGTTCAACGCCACCGACAGCACAGAACAGGGCAACTGCTCCGTCAAGCACTCTCAACGACCTTTCAACTTCAACCGTAAAATCTACATGACCCGGAGTATCAATTATATTAATTTTGTATCGTTCGTTATTATAATCCCAGAAAACAGTTGTTGCTGCCGAAGTGATGGTAATGCCTCTTTCCTGCTCCTGTATCATCCAATCCATTGTGGCAGTGCCATCGTGAACTTCCCCGAGCTTATAATTAATACCGGTATAATACAATATGCGCTCCGTAGTTGTGGTTTTACCCGCATCTATATGAGCCATAATGCCAATGTTTCTTGTATGTTCTAATTTTTCAGACATTGTTTATATTATACCTTTTCTTAAAATTTTTAAAATCTAAAATGAGAAAATGCTTTATTAGCTTCAGCCATTCTGTGAGTATCTTCTTTTTTCTTAAATGCAGAGCCTTCTTCTTTATATGCTGCAATAATTTCACCTGCTAATTTTTGTCCCATGCTTTTTTCATGGCGTTTTCGTGCATAATTCACCAAAGCTTTCATTCCGATAGACATTTTTCTTGAGGGTCTGATCTCTGACGGTATCTGGAAAGTAGCTCCACCAATTCTTCTGCTTCTAACTTCAACAGCCGGAGTAACATTTGCCAATGCTTTTTTCCAAACTTCCAATCCGTTCTCTTTTGTTTTTTCCGAAACAATATCAATTGCATCGTAAAATATTTTAAATGAAATGTCTTTCTTTCCTTGTAACATTAAATTATTAATAAATTTTGTAACCAAAACATCATTATATTTTGGATCAGGAAGAATAATTCTTTTTTTTGGACTTGATTTCCTCATTTTATTATATTACAAATTAAGATTTTATTTTTTCTTAGCTCTTTTTGTACCGTATTTTGATCTTCTTTGCGTTCTGCCTTCAACGCCTGAAGTATCCAGGGCACCTCTTATAATATGGTATCTGACACCAGGAAGGTCTTTAACTCTTCCACCCCTGATCATAACAATAGAGTGTTCCTGCAAATTATGTCCTTCTCCCGGAATATAAGCATTAACTTCTTTTCCATTGGTTAATCTTACTCTTGCAACTTTTCTCATTGCCGAATTCGGCTTTTTTGGTGTGGTTGTATAAACTCTCACACAAACGCCTCTTTTTTGAGGACATGAGTCTAATGCAGGCGCTTTGCTCTTTTCAGTTAATTTTTTTCGTCCCTTGCGAACTAATTGTTGTATTGTAGGCATATTATTTTTTTTATTTAATAAAAATAGTCTCTAAAATACTTTAAATTTATTGTGATCTAAAAAAATATAAGGAAAGATATTAACGATTCAGACAATTTTCCCTGCAAATTTCAAATAAAATTCTTGTTATTTTTCTTGCAGTTGAAACCTATATTTGTCTGTGTTTATCAGGTTCCTCAAGCTTTTCAACCAACTCAATAAATACACTTTTATTTTGGGGCTGCAAAGGTAAAAATTAATTTTACATTTCCAATATAATTTTGTAAAAAATATTTTAGCTGGAAGTGAGAGCTTTTCTGTATGTATATCGGTACGGAACAGGTTTGCAATATTTAAAAGGTTGTTACTATCGGTATAACTAACTCTTAACAGCTTTTTTCCATATATTTTTGCCATTTTACTATTAGCACTTTTTCATTCTCAAGTTGCAAATCAGTTCGACCTTTAAATTTGGCGACACAGTATATACATAGCGCCATAAATGGCAAGTTACATGTTATTCAGCAATCGCTTACTAATTATAGATTTGCAAAAAAACACTCAATAAGCAACACACAATAATCAATAAACAAGTAAAAATTTATAAAAGCATTGAAACTGCGAAGTCGAATATGCAGAAATAATGAAAATCCATACGGACTCCTGAAGCGAAGCTAACCCGTATGGGCGTTGGTCGTTGAATGTTGT
>JAUXFX010000102.1 GCA_030622635.1 Bacteroidota bacterium | reverse complement strand
TAATATGTAAAAGTATTAGTAACCGATTTGGTCATCTTACCATTGATAACCTGAATACTGGAACTTGAAGAAGTATTCGGACCCGATAACACAAAAAAATCATTTAAAGCAGGACCGCGAAAATTTGTTCCCTGAGCATTCAAGGTGTATGTCAATTAAAATTGCTCACCAACTACAACAACTTTTCGTGTTGACGCTAAGAACTTAACTTCATCAGCAAATAATGATTTTGAAAATAAAATTAAAATAAGTATAAATATTTTAAAAAATACTTTCATGAATTTTTTAGATATTAAATCAAACGCAAAATTATACAATTTACCAGTCCTTTTCACTCTTTCTGCCTCTTACACTTTTAGCTTTTTCTTTTTTTAATTTTTCCAGAGTCTTTTTTTCATCATTTTTTAATGCTTCAAGCATTCTTTCGGCATCTTCCTTAGAAATTTGTTTTGGCTGTTGTTGTTGCTGTTGTTGCTGATTGCCTTGCTGTTGTTCTTTTTCTTGCTGATCCTGATCTTGTTTTTCTTCATCCTGTTTATCCTGATTTTCTTCCTTTTTCTGATCTTGTTGTTGCTGTTCGTCCTTTTTATCCTGATTTTCCTGATCTTTTTGCTGGTCTTGTTTATCCTGATCTTTTTTATCCTGGTCTTTGTTTTTATCCTGATTTTGCTGTTGTTGTTGCTGCTGTTGTTGCTGTTGAAGTTTTTTTCTTGCGTATTCTAAATTATACTTTGAATCAATATCATCAGGATTATTGCGAAGTGCATTTTTGTATGCCTTAATACTTTCCTCATATTTTTTTGCTTCCAGCAATGAATTACCAAGATTATAAAATGATTCGCCTTTTAAAGTTTTTTCCGGTTGTTTTACAGTAAGGTCATTAAATATTTTTGCTGATTCTTCATAATTTTCCTGTTGGTATAAAGCGTCTCCAAGATTGAATTCTCCTTTGTAAGAATCTTTATTAACTTCAAGAGCCTTCCTGTAATCAACTTCAGCTTCCTTGAATTTATTATCTTCATACAATCTGTTACCATTGCGTATTAATTTGGCTTCATTCTGAGCAATGGCTGAAATGGAAAATATCAATGTTATTATTAATGTAATTTGTTTCATTCTAAAATATTTGAATCTATTCATTTACAAACCTTTTTATTACAAATATTCCTTTCACCCAAACAATTTAATTTTCCCAGCCCATTTACTTTTTCTTTCAAAAATAAATAGTTCAAGGATTAAAATTACAAGACAAATACCGATAAAATATTGAAACCTGTCTTCATAATCCGAAAACATTTTACTTTCAAATTCGGTTTTTTCCATTTCATTTATTTCGTTAAATACTTTTTTCAATCCTGCCTTAGTATTATTTGCCCTTATATAAACACCTTTTCCTGCCGAAGCTATTTGCTTCAACATGGTTTCATCAAGTTTGGTGATAATAGTTTTGCCTTCTTTATCTTTTTTATAGTCAATCCGGTCGCCATATTTATTTAAGACCGGAATAGGGGCTCCGTCAGGTAATCCCATTCCTATTGTACAAATTTTAATACCGAGTTCAGCAGCTGCTTTGGCTTCTTCAACGGCATTTCCTTCATGGTTCTCACCATCGGTAATAATAATAACAGCTTTACTGTGATTATTATTATCAAACGAGCCAATTGCAAGCTGAATTGCATCACCAATAGCTGTTCCTTGTGCAGGAACTATGTCGGTACTGATTGTTGATAAAAAAAGTTTTGCCGCTGCATAATCTGTTGTAATCGGCAATTGCATGTATGCTTTCCCTGCAAAAACTATAATACCTATCCTGTCGCCTTTCAAATTATCAATCAATTTTGATACAGCCTGTTTTGCCCTTGCCAGCCGGCTTGGTTTAATATCCTGCGAAAGCATACTGTTTGATACATCAATAGCAATCATTAAATCTATTCCTTTGCGTTCAACCTTTTCTAATTTTGAGCCAATCTGAGGATTAGCTATTCCAACAATCAGAAAAACATAAGCAAGCATTATCAGGAAAAATTTAAAAACAAGCCTGCCTTTTGAAACATCAGGTATTAACTGCGAAATAATTGAAATATCACCGAACCTGTTTAATGCTTTCTTTTTCCAGTGAAGCATTACTGAGAAAATAATTATAAATACTGGTATTAACAGTAATGCGTATAAATAATATGTATGTGCGAATCTTATCATTTAGGGTAAAGTTCTAAATATAGTATTTCTCAAAAATATTTCCAGAATAAACAACCCGAGTGCAATAAAAGCAAGCGGCAAAAACTCCTCTTTCTTTTTACGAAATTCCGTAACGTCAATTTTAGATTTTTCCATTTTATCAATTTCTTCGTAAATAGCTTTAAGTTTTTTATTGCTTGTTGCCCTGAAATATTTTCCGTCGGTCATCTCAGCCACTCCTTTTAATAAATCCTCATCAATTTTCACTTCCATATCCTGATATCTTAAACCGTAAGGTGTCTGAACCGGATAAGGAGCAGTTCCAATCGAACCAACGCCAATAGTATAAATCCTGACCCCATAAATTTTTGCAATTTCAGCAGCAGAAAGCGGGTCTAAGGAACCTGCATTATTAACTCCGTCGGTTAAAAGAATAATTACTTTACTTATTGCTTTGCTGTCTTTAAGTCGGTTAACAGCAGTTGCAAGTCCGTCGCCAATGGCAGTTCCGTCTTCAATCATTCCGCTTTTAATATCTTTAAACAGATTTTTAATAACCCTGTGATCAGTAGTAAGCGGACATTGTGTAAAAGTTTCCCCGCTGAAAATTACAAGTCCGATACGGTCATTCGGTCTGCCGTCAAAAAAATCCGAAGCAACGTCTTTAGCTGCTTCAAGTCTGTCGGGTTTTAGATCTTGAGCAAGCATACTCCCCGAAACATCCAATGCCATTACAATATCAATACCTTCAATGGTAATATCCTGCCTGCTTGAAGTTGTTTGTGGTCGTGCAAAAGCAATTATCAATAAAGCAATCACTAAAATTCTTAAAACAAACAGACTGTGATAAAGATATAGTTTTGTACTTTTTTTGGTATTTTCAAATACCTCAGTTGAGGAAAACTGAATATCGGCTTTTCTTTTGTTATGTTTAAACCAGTACCACACAATCAATACAGGAATAATCAACAGCAAGTATAAAAAATATGGTTGTGCAAATTCTATGTTATTCAGCATTTTATTTAATTATTTTCAATTTTCCTGATTGTTTCTTTTACGAAATCAATTGAATTATTTAAGCTTTTATCATTTTCCAACGGAAGAGGTTTTTCTTTAGCAAATTTTACAAGGTCAGCCAACATAAGGGTTTGCTTCAATTTATTTTTCAGTCTGTCATCAACCTTTTCACTTTTTTTATTAAAACTTTCCAATATTTCATTGGTAGTCATTTCCATAGCATCAATTCCGAATCTGTCATGAATATAAACTCTGATAATATCAGTAATTTCAGTATGATATTCTTTTATTTTGCCACTTTGCCAGAGTTTATTAATTCTTAATTTTTCAAGAGCATTTAATGCAATTACATGAGGTGGAATTTTTGGTTTTGGTTTTAGTTTGAACAATGGTTCTTTCTTTTTACGTTTCCTGAAGTAATAAAAAAGGAATAACCCGATTAACAATACACCAACTCCAATCAATATCCACGGCACTGCTTCACGTAAAGTGTATGGGGCGGATATCGGACCCTTAATCGGCATCATGGCTTTTGTAGTATCAACAGGTATTGTAAGCACATTCAAAAATAAAGGAGCAGTGAAAACATTATAAGTTGCAGTATCATTTTTTTCTCTGTAAATAAATTTTACAGGAGGAATTTCATAATACCCCGAATCAAATGATGTTATTTTAAGTATCTGTTTTAATGTAATTAAATCCTGTTGCTCAGTAATTATAGTATCAATCTCCGATTTTCCAATAATTTCAATTTCATTTGTAATTGTATCATTAAACAATGGCCAGATTACAATATTATTTTTAGATGAAGAAAATTCAATATTTAAATTTATCTGGTCACCAATAAGAATTGAATTAGTGTCCAATGTTGCTTTTGCAACGAAAGTTTGTGCAAAAATCCCACCATTAAAATACATTAATAATAAAATTACAAATATGATAGTTTTATACCTCATTATCATTTTAAATTTTTAATTCCACTTAGTACCTTTTATTTTTTGCATCCACTCAATTACCGATGGTAAAAACGGACTAAAGTCCGTTTATGGATGTGTGATTAATTTATTGATTCCCACAGCTAAAGCAGTGGGCTAATCTTATATAAATTAATGATTTTACTATATTTCATTAATTATATTTTTACCCATACGGGCTAACTTCGTGTCGCTTTTATCTTTTTACTTTCGACCAACGGGAGTCCGTATGGATGTCTTTTATCTTATCAGTACCTTGCTTCCCGTCTTTTAAATAAATTTATCAATGGTTTTACATAATCCTGATCGGTACGTATCTTAGCAACATCTACTCCACTTCTTGTAAACAGGTTGTCAAGTTTTTTGTCGGTTCTTTTTGACCATATAAAATAATTGCTTCGTACTTTGGCGTTGGAAGTGTCAACCCAGATTTTTTTACCGGTTTCGGCATTTTTAACTTTTATCAAACCTATGTTCGGGATTTCGGTTTCACGCTCATCATAAATTTTAACAGCTATAATATCATGTTTCCGGTTTGCGATTTTAATAGCATTTTCAAATCCTTTATCAATAAAATCGGAAATCAAAAATGCTGTACAACGTTTTTTAATAACATTTGTAAAGTATCTTAGAGCTTCGGCAATATTCGTTTCCTTGTTTTCAGGCTTAAAATCAATTAGTTCCCTGATAATCCTGAGTATATGCTTTGTTCCTTTATCAGGAGGAATAAATTTTTCAATTTTATTACTAAAAAATATCACTCCTACTTTATCATTATTCTGAATAGCAGAGAATGAAAGAACAGCAGCAATTTCAGTGATGATATTTTCTTTTAACTGTTTTTGAGTTCCGAATTCATTTGAGCCACTCACATCAATCAGAAGCATTACAGTAAGTTCTCTTTCTTCATCAAAAACCTTAACATAAGGATGATTAAACCGGGCAGTAACATTCCAGTCAATGCTCCTTATATCATCACCATACTGATATTCCCTCACTTCGCTGAAAGCCATTCCGCGTCCCTTGAAAACACTATGATACTGTCCTGAAAATATCTGGTTTGACAGTCCGCGTGTTTTTATCTCAATCCGTCTTACCTTTTTAAATATTTCTGATGTTTCCAATTGGAAATTATTTATTAATTAGATTTTATTTAACTATAGTCTGTCTATAAAGTCACCTTTTAACAATTAAAGATTTTAGATTTTAGATTTTAGATTTATTTAAAGTTTTTAATGCCGAAGTAAAGATTGCAACAAACTCATCCGACTCTTTAATTAAGAAATCAAGTTCCGGATTGGGCTTAATCAAATCAACATCTATAATAAATGTCAGCCAAAAATTGCTTTCGTCTGATTCTTCTAAGTAATTCGTTTTTGTCCATTTTAATCTAAAATCTAAATTCTAAAATCTAAAATTTATTTAAGTGTGAATGGTTACTCTTCCAGTTTATCTGGGTTACGGAACTTCCACTGTATTAAGTATTTCATTAATAATTTCCTCAGTTGTAATATTTTCAGCTTCTGCCTCATAAGTCAAACCAATTCTATGACGCATAACATCATTTGCTACAGCTCTCACATCTTCGGGGATAACATATCCTCTTCGTTTAAGGAAGGCATAAGCTTTTGCTCCCAGTGCAAGATAAATACTGGCACGTGGAGAAGCTCCGTAATAAATCATTCCATCAAATTTCTTGAGTTTATATTCTGCCGGGTAACGCGATGAAAATACAATATCGGTGATGTAATTTTCAATCTTTTCATCCAAATAAACATCTCTTACAACTTTCCGTGCATTTAAAATATCCGATGTTTTTAAAATAGTATTTGTTGTTGGAAATGTACTTGTAATATTTTCCCTCATGATCAATTTTTCTTCTTCCTTATCGGGATAACTGATAATTACCTTTAACATAAACCTGTCAACCTGGGCTTCGGGCAAAGGGTAAGTACCTTCCTGTTCAATAGGATTTTGAGTAGCCAGCACCAAAAACGGCTCTTCCAGCGGATAGGTTGTATCGCCGATAGTTATCTGGCGTTCCTGCATTGCTTCCAGTAATGCACTTTGAACTTTAGCCGGCGATCTGTTGATTTCATCAGCAAGAACAAAATTTGCAAAAATTGGTCCTTTACGAACCACAAATTCTTCTTTTTTCTGGCTGTAAATCAATGTTCCGATCAAGTCGGCAGGCAACAGGTCAGGAGTAAATTGAATACGGCTGAATTTCGCATCAATGGTTTTTGCCAATGAAGTTACTGCCAATGTTTTAGCTAACCCCGGCACACCTTCCAGCAGAATATGACCGTTTGAAAGCAATCCGATCAAAAGGCGTTCTATCATGTGCTTCTGACCAATAATTACTTTGTGCATTTCCATGTTTATCATATCAACAAATGCACTTTCTTTTTGTATTCGTTCGTTTAATTCTTTAATATTTGTTTCCATTTTGATGTTCAATGTTTGATGTTTTTAGTTATACCTAAAATCCGTAAGTGTTTTTTTGTTAGCCGCTAATATCGCGAATTTATGTGAATTTACTTCACTCATTTGGGTTAAGTAAAATAAGTTCTATTTTATTTTTATTCGCGCATTCGCGGCTATTTATATATTTTATTTGCGGATTTATGGTTATATTATTTTTTGATAACGCAAAAGTATAAAACCTGTTTTTGTTATTGTGTTAAAAAAAGTTAAAGAATGAGTTAAGAAATGTTAAGGGGATTATTTATTGATGTTTGGCGTTTGACGTTTGGCGTTTGACGTTTGACCCCGATACAGTCATACCCTGTTAAATATTGCTTTGCATTTCACAGGGTAAACTTCCTTACGGGGCAGGCGTTTGTTAAAAAACATTCCATTTCTCTTATAGGAAAGATTGTAAAGAATTTCAGATTAAGTTCTTTTAACGGTTTGCGAGTTGCCGATTGCGGGTTGCTTTCCTGTCAAGCCGTGTTGAACTTGTTGCGGGCTAAAACCCTTGAATTTATTACTGAAACGGCAATTAATTATAGCGTGTGTTATGCCTTCGTTCTTTCTTTTTGACAATTTCAATCGTTCCTGCGCCAGTTGTACATTATTGACAGACTTCTTTTACGGCTTTATATCCATCAGCTAAACCTAAATCACCTGATTTTTTAAAATCTTTACATGCTTTCTCTTTCTGCCCTAAAGCTAATTCCGAATTACCTCTATTGTAATAAGCTCTTGCATGTTTGGGATTCAATCTAATAGCAATAGTATAATCTTCAATGGCTTCTCTGTCTTTTTCAAGATCGTACTTTGCATTTCCTCTATCATAGTATGCATCAGCAAAATTGGGATCTATTTCAATTGCTTTAGTATAGTCGTTAATTGCACCCTTAATATCTCCAATCGCTTTTTTAACATTACCTCTGTTGTTGTATGCTATTGAAAATTTAGGATTTTTCTCAATTGCTTTCGTATAATACAAAATTGCAGAATTATAATCTTTAAGATATTGTTTTGCAATCCCAATTCCGTTATACAAGGTGGCATTATTTGGATTTATTTTTAATGCTGTATTGAAATCATTTATAGCTCCGTTAAAATCGCTATGTTGCAATTTATTATTACCACTTTCTATATAATTATCAACAGATTGACAATATCCACTAAATGACAGCAACAGAAATAAAGTAAGAATGAAACAAGTTCTGTTTGTCAAATTTATTTGTTTGTTAATTGTATTCATACAATTATTATTAATTAAGTTAGTCATTAATTATTTTCATTCTTAAATTCTCAAAATCTTTCTTAGCGGTGTAAAATTTCACATTCGAATAATTACTATCATTCTTAATTATTTTAATTATAGTATTTCTATCATCTATCTCCATTTTTTCTCCAAATATTATTCCTAATATACTCTTTTTATCAAATCCAATGCTGCGAATATCTGTCGGATTTTTATAGAAAGCAACCAATCTTGTTTCTTTTTCTTTTCTCCAAGAATTTAGTTTCTGAAATAAAAGCTCTTTTTCATTTTTGAAACCAATCCTTTCAAGTTCTAATATCAATTCTGCTTCAGATAATTTTGGTTTATAAATTACGTCATTAAAACCTGTCAACATAAAGTCAGGATATTTTATAGTTTCATTTAAAAAATTCTTATCGAATATAATACAAAAACCTTTATGAGAATCAGCATAATGAGACCACATTAGAACACTATCTTTAATATAAGAAAAACATGAAACTCCATAATGTTCTTTTAATCTTTTTTTAAAAATAAAATAAACATCTTCATGAAATACTTTATGATTTTTGTCTATATCATCTATTTTTTCTTGTAATTTATTTTCATTAAGTAACTCTGGGTATGATTCATAATAGTATTCAATCATATGTTTTTTAGGTAAAGAGTAATAATCCTTTAAAATAAATTCTCCTTCAAATGGATCATTTTGATTTTTTAGAACCCCAAACCAAAGCTCCCCATTTATAAGCAGTTTCAACGAATTAATTGAAAGTGGAAAATATTTATATATAAGTTGTGTGGCGTAAATTTTACCATTCATAATAATCTGTGAAACTAAAGTCTCCTATTTCTATAGTGGTACCAGTAACTGTTGTACCATCGTTTAAATAATAATCATGAAATTTTATATTACCTATTTCATAGCTTGAACCGATAATTGAACTACCGTCAGATCTATACCAATCACCAAACTCAAAATCACCAATTTCAATTCTTGAACCACTAATACTATAACCATTATTTGAATAAAAATCATCAAACTTTATTGACCCAAAATCAACGGATGTTCCATGAATAGAATTACCATAATCTGAATATAGGTCGTAAAATGTCAGTACTCCGAATTTTTGTACTGTTCCGTTAATATTTATTGAATTATTAAATGAGTAATTTTGAATGGATATATTAATATCATAAAGATATGATTCGTTGTAGTTTTCACTATAACTTTCTGTAATTATTTTGTTATCTGTTGTTGCATATGAATAGATATTAATTGGATTCCAGGATTCATCATAATAAAAACAGACTCCATCTTCAAGGTATCCATAATACGTGTTACCTTCATTACTTTCAAACTCAAAAATTCCAGAGAAGGTCTTGTTCTCTGAATAATATAGTTTTAAGCCCCCAAAATCATGATGATATTTTACCTTTTCTTTTGACGTTATATTTTGAGTTTTTAAGTTTCCCTCATTATCAAAACTTGTGACTTTATTAGTAAAAAGGGAAATTTTAACTTCACTATATCCGTAATCCCAGATTTCATAGCCAAGTGATGAATATTTTGAGATTTGGTCAGGTGTGCCTTGCAGCCGAATGACATCATCTTTGTGGGAACCCCTTGTAAAATATGCAAGCGAAGTTGTATTATTGCCAACGGTTAATTTAGCTTTCAAATTACCTTCGTTATCCCATTCAAGTACTTTCCCGGTTGATGTAGATATTTTAATATCGCTGTAGCCATAATTCCAAACTTCGTAGCCAAGTGATGAATATTTTGAGATTTGGTCAGGTGTGCCTTGCAACCGTATGACATCATCTTTGTGGGAACCCCTTGTAAAATATGCAAGCGAAGTTGTATTATTGCCAACGATTAATTTAGCTTTCAAATTACCTTCGTTATCCCATTCAAGTACTTTCCCGGTTGATGTAGATATTTTTATATCACTATAGCCGTAATTCCATACCTCATATCCAAGACTGCTGTATTTATTTATTTCATCAGGCTTACCTTGAACCTTAATTACAACACTACTATGTGAGCCTATTGTAAAATAATTTTGACCCAGTAATTGAATACTGATTATGAGGAACGAAATAATACTAATTATTGTTTTCATCCTTACTATTTTTCAATTGATTAATCATTTGGCGGATAATAGTGTCGATATTCTCAAAATATCCTAAACTTTCTTTCTTGGCTAATTCATATTGGACAATACCTTGTATAATTGGAATATCAAAAACATTTAATTCTTCATTTGTTTCTGAGAATATTTCATCGGTTGAAGAAATCTCTTTACCCTTTATTGTAACATCTTTAAATAGTTTCTCAGAAGATGCATGACTATAGGAATTACGAAAACTTTCTCGATACCTATGTAACAACTTTTTTTGGTCTTTTGTAATAAGACCATTTGAACAAGCAGCATTGATTGATTTTGATAAATCACTTTTATTATTATCATACTTCTTTATTCCGTCTTGGAATAATTGACTAATTTTTAATTCTTTTCCTTTAGTAGTTATAATTACATGCTTGTAAATCAAACATTTTTTAAGCGATGTTTCTAAAAAATGATTTGTAAGTGTGATTGCTGCTTGATGTAAACCACAAATAATACATTTACTAATTTCATCTCGTAAAGGATCAAATTCTGGATAGCCATACTCTGAATCAAAAATTGGCTTTACCGATTCATAGTTTGATGATAAGCTTGAATTCAATTCGTCAATAAATATTTTTAGTCTGTCAATCATTTTATTTTTTATGCCACACAACATAATAGTGTTTTAAGCGAAATTCAAAAATACGTAAAAATTTTTACATAGAAAAAATAATTTTAGTTAAACCTTAAATCCGCAAACAGTTATTAACAAAACCAGCCAAAAAACTGTGCAAAAGTATTTTACACAGTATTTGACTGGTAAATTTTATCACTTATTTTAGTGCTACAAAACAAACTAATAGTGATAAAATATTTGCGGGTATGAAAGTACAAAAAATAAATAAAACAATAAGTCCATTTGCAGGAATTTCTTTTGTTA
>JAUXFX010000145.1 GCA_030622635.1 Bacteroidota bacterium | reverse complement strand
TACAGGTAAAGACTTTTAAGCATCAGCTATTGAAATTATCAAAAAACAAAGATAAGAGAAAAAATTAAATGAAATTAAGTAGAAATTAACGCTAATGCGATATTTCGGGATTAGTCTACGATTTTAGATTAGTTAGATGATTTAGGGAGTCAGAGCCGCTAAGCAGTTTGAAACTGCTAAGCGGCTTTGCTTAGTAACACTCATCCGTACAGATGAGTTAATTCTTATAAGCTTTAGGTCATCCCTGACGGGATTTGACTTTTGTTACCTTTTTTATTATAATAAAAAAAGGTAAAAATGTAATAAACACATAAAATTAACTATTCCTGACGAGGCGGAAACCCAAATTGTTGAAAGTGCTGTCCGGAGTGACGTGGAGGCGATTGGCAACACGGCAGCCACTGGCAAGGCTGTGCCAGCTGCCCCCGCGAATAACACGGTGGGAGCCGGATGAAGGACCTTGCGGATTATTACGCGGGCTGCTTTTATAATAATTGCTGCCATACCAATCGTTGCACCATTCCCAAACATTGCCGCTCATGTCGTAAATGCCAAGCTCGTTTGCCTGCTTTGTTCCTACTTTATGTGTTTTACTACCTGAATTACTTGTGTACCACGCAATATCACTAATATTATTGCTTCCGCTGTATTTGTAACCATTGCTTTTATTTCCGCCCCGTGCTGCATATTCCCATTCGGCTTCTGTTGGCAATCTTCCTCCCTTCCACTCACAATAGGCTTTTGCATCGTTCCAGCTTACATGAATTACAGGATGATTGTATTCACTGCTAAGCCTGTTTCCTCCTTTTACATCACACTTCCATGTTACTCCGTTTTTTTTCTTCAATTCTCCTTCATAAATCCAGCTATATCCTTTTTTTTCAGCATCAGTTTTATAGCCTGTTGCATCAATAAATTTCTTAAATTCGTCTACCGTAACCTCATACTTGCTAATATAAAAATCATCAACGCATACTTCGTGTATGGGTTTTTCATCACTATCTACATCTTTGCTGCCCATGTTAAAGCAGCCGCCTTTAACAAAAACCATTTCCATTGGGCCAAAACTTGTGGCACGTATTTCAAAACATATACGGTCGCCTGTGAGTTTTTCGCGTTCTTGCAAAACATCTTTGCAGGCTTCTTTCGTAGCTTTTTGTTTGATCTCTTTTTTTAATTCTTTGTCGCTTTGAACAAAACTATTCATTGGTTGTGCCAAAGCAAAGCATAAAAATGCTAACATTAAAAATGCTAATGATATTTTTTTCATAATTTTTTTTTGTTAACAATAAAATGATTTTGTTTAAATACTGATATTTGAATTTTATCTGTCAACTAATTCTACAAATATACAATATTTTTTTATATATTAAAAGAAATTTTATGAAGTTTTAATTTAGAAGAATTAATAAAAAATTTAATAATTGTTGGTCTGACAATTAGTTTTGTATATTTTTTATGCTCTTGACTACGCTCGTACTGACAGTCGCCCTCAGTTGAACCAAAGTGTGTCCTCGACTTTGCTCGGACTGACATCTGTGATGGTCACCCTGAGCGGAGACGAAGGGTGAGCGGAGACGAGAGTTAAAGAATATTTTTTTTATTTATTATCTCTGACTAAAATATTTTAGTACTTTTGAATCTTAAATCTTATTTATTAAATTAGTCCCTCTATAAAGTACGAAAGTTTAAATAAATATTAAAAATCACAAATGACAAGCACCAAAATACAAATAAATCACAATGTTCAAAAATTCAATGATCAAAACAGTTGCGGTCATCCATCCATACGGATTTGCTTTGCTTCATACGGACAAGTTTTGATCATTGATATTTGGAATTTATTTGTTATTTGTTTTTTGTTATTTGTTATTTGGTGCTTTAATTCAAAATTTGTTTGACTTTATTGACAGACAATTAGTCATTTTAAAAAAATTATACAGAATCTTATCCTAATAATAATGGAAAACTTTATTGTTTCAGCAAGAAAATACAGACCAAAGACTTTTGACACTGTAATTGGGCAACAATCAATAACTTCTACATTAAAAAATGCTATACGTAACAATCAGCTTGCTCAGGCATTTTTGTTTTGCGGTCCGCGTGGAATCGGAAAAACAACCTGTGCCCGGATACTTGCCAAAACAATAAATTGTGAAAATATCACAGAAAATATTGAACCTTGCGACAAATGCGAATCATGCACTTCTTTTAATCAATCTATTTCATTTAATATCCATGAATTAGATGCAGCTTCCAATAATTCGGTTGATGATATCAGGAATTTGGTTGATCAGGTTCGTATTCCTCCGCAAGTCGGAAAATACAAAGTATATATAATTGATGAGGTTCACATGTTATCACAATCGGCATTTAACGCTTTTTTAAAAACACTTGAAGAACCTCCTTCTTATGCCAAGTTCATTCTTGCAACTACTGAAAAACATAAGATCATTCCTACTATTTTATCGCGTTGTCAGATATTTGACTTTAAAAGAATAAGTATAGATGACATTGTAAAACAACTAAACTATGTTGCAAAAAATGAAAACATCTCTGCAGAAACCAATGCATTACACATTATTGCTCAAAAGTCGGATGGAGCACTCAGGGATGCTCTTTCAATTTTTGACCAGATAGTCAGCTTCACGGGTGATAAAATAAGCTATAAAAATGTAATTGAAAATTTAAATGTACTTGATTACGATTATTATTTTAAAATAATTGAAACTATCTTAAATAACAATATTCCCGAATCGTTACTGATAATTAATGAGATAATTGATAATGGCTTTGACGGACAACATTTTTTAATCGGACTTGGCGAGCATCTCAGGAATTTACTCGTTTGCAAAGACGCTTCAACCTTACAATTACTTGAAACAGGCGAAGACTTTAAAACAAAATACAAAGAGCAGTCAGAAAAGTGTTCTGTAAATTTTCTTTTAAAAGCATTAGATATTAACAATAACTGCGATATAAATTACAAAATTAGTAATAATAAACGCTTGCATCTTGAAATTTCGATCATGCAAATGTGTTCCATTACTTCGCCGGTTAGCGATGAAGCTCAACATACTAAAAAAACAGCATATACCCCTCCCCCGATAAAAAAGCAACAGGTGATGGAAAAAGATACATCTTCGCTTAAGCCAAGCCCAAAACCAGAACCTGAAAAACATATAACCGATATAACTCCACAAATAAAAAAATCAAGTGATGTTACCCCAGGAACAATATCAATTAAACAGGCATTCAAACAGCAAAATGAAAATAACAAGAAAAACGAATTTCATGATATTAAAGAAGAACACCAAAAAACTGCAGATGAATTTAGTCAGGATCAATTAGAAAAAACCTGGAAAACATATATTTCTTCCATTTCCGAAAAATTACCGAGTTTTTCAAATGCCATCGCCAAAAATAACCCTGTATTAAAAGAAAATTTTGTAATTGAATTTAAAACTGATAACAAGCTTATTGCAAATGATAAATTAAAAATTTCGGATTTATCAGGATATTTAAAAAAAGAATTAAACAACTATCAAATTTGCTTAGTGCCTATTGTGGCAACAAAGGAAGAAAACAACATAGCTTATACGGATCAGGAAAAATTTGAAAAAATGGCAGAAAAAAATCCCGCTGTCAAAAAATTGAAAGAACAATTAAACCTTGAGATTGAATTCTAATGTCATGTCAAAATTTCTATCAAAAATAATTTTAAAACTCTGGGGATGGAAAATATTTGGTGTTATCCCTCCGGGTATAAAGAAATGTATAATCCTTGCAGCACCGCATACCAGTAATTATGATTTTTTTATAGGCCGTTTAGCATATTTTGTAATTGGAGTTAATGTAAAATTTCTAATAAAAAAAGAAGTTTTTAAATTTCCGTTTGGAAGAATTTTTAAAGCCTGGGGCGGCATACCAATTGACAGAAGCAAAAAAAATAATATGGTAGAATATGTTTCAGGGCTTTTCAGTAAATATGATTCACTATACATTGTTATCACTCCTGAAGGTACGCGAAGCTTAGTTCAGAAATGGAAAAAAGGTTTTTATTATATTGCTCAAAATGCCAAAGTACCAATAGCTTTAGGATATATTGATTATGGGAAAAAAGAAGGTGGTTTAGGTCCGTTGATATACCCTTCAGGTGATTTTGAAAAAGATTTTAAAACCATTACTGATTTTTACAAAACCAAAACTGCCAAACATCCGGAAAAATTTAATTTAAGCCCTGAATATTTAAGGAAGCAAAAGTCTGGATAAAAACTATTTTTTCTATTTATACTGAATTTCAATAATGTCACCTAAAAAATATTTCGTTAACTGAGACAGAATGTGACTAAATAATATGCAAATAATTCACTTTAAACTTTTTACTTTCGACCAACGCCCAGACGGGTTAGCTTCGCTTCAGGAGTCCGTATGGATATCTTTTATCTTCTGCAAGAATAATGCAGTATAGAAACTGTAAACCATATATGAAAAAAGCCACTTTAATCGTGGCTATTTTTTAGTGGGAGTTACTGGATTCGAACCAGTGGCCCCCTGCTTGTAAGGCAGGTGCTCTGAACCAACTGAGCTAAACTCCCAATTATTTTTTCATTAATATTTCAATCATGGCCCTCCAGTATGGAATGCTCTAAACCGATGAACGAAGTGAAGTCCGTATGGACTGAGCTAAACTCCCAAAAAGGAGTGCAAAAATAATATCTTTTTTAAAATATAAAAAAAATATTTCTGAATTTTTTTTAATTAGCTTTGCATCACAATAAATAGTGTCTGTCCATAAAGTCAATTATGTTGATAAAATTTTAGATTTTAGATTTATGATTTTAGATTTTATTTTTAATCCGCTGATAATCAACAAAAATATAAATTTTAAATCTGAATTCTAAAATCTTAAATTGTTAGAACGTGACTTTATGGACAGACACTAAATAGAGTCATTATGCCATCTGTTTCAATATTTCAAATCATTAATATTTCTTTAATTGCTCTTGTTTTGTTTTTCTTGATCAAATATTTATGGAGTATTTTTTTTGATAAAAATTACCAACCTGTTGTTTGGATACATAAAAGAAAGTCAGGGGAAATTTCAAAAGAGCTAATTCGCCTTGAAAAAAATTATCCTGATAAAGTAAGGTTTTTTAACTTCTGGTTTCAGATTGAAAGAATAAAAAAGGATAACATCAAAGGTGCTTTTGCCGAATTGGGCGTATATAAAGGCGAAACAGCAAAAATAATCCATAAAACGGATGTCACAAGGAAATTTTTATTGTTTGATACTTTTGAAGGTTTTACTGATAAAGACCTGAAATTTGAAACCGGTGAAGCCGCAACATACAGCACTATAAATTTTGCTGACACAAATTTGAAAAAAGTAAAAAAATATATTAACGGAAACGACAACATTATTTTTTATAAAGGATATTTTCCAGATACTACCAAGGGTCTTGAAAATGAAATTTACTCACTTGTAAACATTGATGCTGATCTGTACAATCCGATAAACGACGGGCTAAAATATTTTTATCCCCGCCTTGCTGATGGTGGAGTAATTATTATTCACGACTATAACTACAAATGGGAAGGAGCTATAAAAGCCATTGATGATTTTGTAAAAAATATTCCCGAAAACCTTATCCCTGTTCCTGATATGCAAAGCAGTGTTATGATAATTAAAAACAAACAAATTTTATAAATTTGTATTCTTTTAAAACTCTTTATAATTTTGAAAACGAAATCACTCTATAATAACCTAACCTATTTAATCCTCTTATTATCTATTGTTGCATGTAATCCTACCAGAAGCCTGAAAAAAAATGAATACCTCCTGAAGAATAATACCGTTAAAATTGAAAGTGATAAATTAAAAATTGATAAAGACAAAATCACCGGATTAATCCAGCAAAAGCCTAATAAAAGATTATTCGGACTTGTTCGCTTCAAATTATGGTTCTACAATATTGCAAACAAAGGCAAAGAAACAAAGTTTAAAAAATGGATTAAAAAATCACTTGGCGAAAAACCTGTTATTTATAGTCAAAACATGGCAAAAAGTTCATTGATTAAAATCAAGGCTTATATGAACAACATCGGTTATTTTAATTCCAAAGCAAAAAAATCTGAAAAAATTCATAAGAAACAAGTTAGCCTTGTTTATGAAATTAAGCCGGCAATACCATACAAAATCAAAAACATCAAATATAATATTAAAAATAAAACAATAAAAAACATTGTTCTTTCTAATAAATCCATCTCATTGATAAAACAAGGAAATATTTATAATGCTTATGATTTGGAAGATGAACGCAATCGTATTACAAAAAATCTTCAAAACAACGGGTACTACTTTTTCAACAACGAATATATTTTTTATGAAGTTGACAGTGCATTTAACAACCACAGCCTTGATATAACCATTGGTATTAAAAATATTAAATTACAATCTAAGGACCAAAGCGGTAAATTTACTGAAGAAAATCATTATCCGTTTTACATAAACCGAATTTACATAAACCCCGATTATAGTCCATTATCAAGCGACACTATCAAATACGACACTTTAGTTGAAGCTATTCATCAGATTTCAAAAGACAACCCTGAAATCAAATATTATTTTCTATATAATAATAAATTAAATATCAAACCCAAAACGATCTCCCAATCAATTATTATTAATCCAGGGCAGCATTTTATTCTGAAGGATGTTCAACAAACATATAAACGTCTTTACGAGTTGAGAATGTTTAAATATGCAAACATTCAGTTTACCAGAGATATTGCTGATACTAATATAAGTATTCATAGCAAACATTTGCTTGATTGTAATATCAATCTTTCAAGATCAAAAGTTCAGTCATACACTATTGAAGCTGAAGGAACAAATTCGGGTGGAGACCTCGGGATCGGTGGTAATTTGATTTATCAAAATAAAAATATTTTCAGGGGAGCCGAAATACTAAGCATAAAATTTAAAGGTGCAATGGAAGCACAAAAAACAAGCTATACCAAAGAAGAAAATATATCAAAAAAGTTTCTGTTTTTTAATACATTTGAAACCGGAGTGGAAATAAATCTTTCTATCCCAAAATTTCTTGTCCCGGTTAAACAGGAAAGATTTCCCAAATACTTTAAACCGAAAACTACTATCACTACAGGGCTAAACTATCAAAATCAACAAAACTACAGAAGATACATTACAAATATTTCTTTCGGCTACAACTGGTCGGAATCAAAGTATAAAACTCATATTTTGTTTCCGGCTGATATTAATTTGGTGAAAATTTTTCCCACACCCAAATTTGATTCAATTATAAACAGCGAAACCAATCAAAGCTTAAAAAATCAGTACACTAATCATCTTATTGTAGGACTCGATTATAGCTTTATCTATAATAATCAGGAAATTAATAAATTGAAAAATTTTGTTTATTTCAGAGGAAATATTGAAACAGCAGGTAATCTTTTAAACGGAATTGACAACCTGATTAAAGCCCCTAAAGACGATGATGGATACTATACACTTTTCAATATAAGATATGCACAATATGTCCGTACTGATATTGACTTAAGGTATTATTATATTTTAAATGGAAATAACCGTTTGGTATTCAGGACCGTGTTTGGAATTGGTATTCCATATGGAAATTCGGAAGACCTTCCCTTTGAAAAAGGATTTTATGGCGGCGGAGCCAATGGGATGCGCGGTTGGCGAATAAAATCATTAGGACCAGGTGCATATCAAAACACTAATATTACTTACGATAAAATGGGCGACCTCAAGCTTGAAGGAAATTTTGAATACCGTTTTCCTTTATATAAATTTTTTAAAGGTGCATTATTTGTTGACGTTGGCAATATTTGGTTGTTAAAAGAAAACTCATCTTACCCGGATGGTAAGTTTTTCTTTAATAATTTTTTAAGCGAACTGGGTGTTGATGCGGGTATAGGTTTCAGGTTTGATTTTAAATTTTTTATTTTCAGGATTGACGGAGCACTGCCATTCAGAGACCCTGCTGAGCCAAAACACAAACGCTGGGTAATTAATAAAGCAGCATTCTATAAGATCTTTTGGAATTTTGGTATTGGATATCCGTTCTAATAAATATAGTTTGATGTTTGATGTTAAATGTTTGAAGTTACAAAGTTTATAAAATTCAACGTCAAACTTCAAACATCAAACTTCAAAGCAATTTATAATATTGTACTTAAAATATATTTGTCAAACTTTTTTCTCTAAGAGACTCACAACCCAATGAACATTGACACAATAAAATCGCTGATATTAAAACAATTCCCATACAAAACTACTTCGGGTCAGAAAACATTGATTAACAAATTAGCCGACTTTTT
>JAUXFX010000178.1 GCA_030622635.1 Bacteroidota bacterium | reverse complement strand
TTTGCCTTATAAATCAAAATGCTCATCTGAGCCGGACTAAATATCTCATTTGCGATTTCCAATAGTTCTTCCGATGTTATGTTCTCTATTTTCCGGTAAATTTCATTAATCGTATCAACTTTATTCAAATGCAAATAGCCTTTCCCTATTGATAGCATTTCGCTTAAATTCGACTCATAAGCAATTGCCAATTGTCCGATAAGTTGTTGTTTTGCCCGTTTAAGCTGTAAAAAGCCCAACTCTTTTCCGGCAAGTATCTTTAATTCTTTCTGAACCAGACTTATTGATTTATTCAGAGAACCATTGTCTGTTCCCAGATAAATACAAAAAATTCCCGTATCCGAATAGGGCTGGTATTGCGATTCAATAGTATATGTATATCCATGCCGTTCGCGGACAGCAAGGTTTAGACGTGAATTTAATCCCGGTCCGCCAAGGATGTTATTCAGCAAAACCATTGCAATTTTTCTTTTGTCTTTTCGCTTAAAAGCAACATTGCCGATACAGCAATGCGAGAGATAGGTCTTCTTTTCAACCGACCTGTATGATGGTTTATAATCATTAAAAGCTGCTCTTTTTTTCAAGCGGTTTTTAGCAGGGAAGTCTCCGAAATATTTCTCGATTATTAATATGAGCTTTTTGAAATCAATTTTTCCTACCGAACTGATTACAATTTGATCAGTAGAATAATTTTTATCAATAAAGTTTTTAATGGCATCTCTGCTGATTTTTTTAACATTATCAGGTGTCCCAAGTATGTTTCTGCCAATAGGATGATTTTTAAAAACTATTTCTTCAAATTCATCATAAATTTCTTCCGAAGGTGTATCTTTATATGAATTTATCTCATCAATAACCACATCTTTTTCTTTTTCAATTTCCTTATCCGGAAAAGATGAATTAAATATAATGTCAGAAATAAGTTCTATTGTCCTATCATAATATCTGTCAAGAAAAGACGCATAAATACAGGTTTCTTCCTTGGTAGTGTATGCATTTAAATCACCTCCAACATTTTCAAGGCGGCTTAAAATATGATAAGCTTTTCTTTTTTTTGTGCCTTTAAAAATCACATGTTCAATAAAATGAGCAATACCGTTCTCCTGTTCGGTTTCATCTCTTGTGCCGGTATTAATAATTATTCCGCAATGAGCCACAGAACTGTCCGTACACCTGTGAATAACACGGATGCCATTTGGTAATGTAAAATATTGATAATTCATTCTTATATAATTCTATAATAAGTTTTATAAATGGTATCCAAACGGACGCCCTTTGGTTGTATGGGTATAAAGGTATTTCCCTTATTTCCCCTATTTCCCTATTTCCCTATTTCCATTACTCCATTACTCCATTACTCCATTACTCCATTACTCCATTATTCCATTACTCCATTATTCCATTATTCCCATATAATTTGTTAAGAAATTTTCATTGTTAATCCTTACCCATTGGATAATTTTTTTTCAAATACAACCAAAATAATGGCTGAAAACCCAATATATTTCCGCTTTGATCATACTTTTCAATAACCGGAGCTATGCCGGTAATTTTTTTCTCAATCTCCAGATTGTCTTCATTAATATACCATTCTTCAAGGAAGCGGATCCTTGTAATATCCTTTAATTCAAATTTGGAAATGATTACCGTATCATATTCATCATAAGGAGGATAAACTCTCATTAAAGTTTGATAAATTGTATCCGCGCCAATTAATTTTACCTGCTCAACAGTAAGAGGATTATTAAAATAATCATAAGCCTGTATTTTCCCTGAATAAGCAGCATCCATAATCATATTCACAAAAGCTTCACGCTTGCGCCTATCAATATTTTGCACCCACGGGTCATAATCAGGATTCGGACTTTTGATATTAACATCATATTGGATGCGTTCGGTTAATAACGTCTTTGATTTTTCAGGCTTATCTTTACAAGACGTTAGCATACCAAATGTTAAGCCGGTAATTATTAATAAAACAATTATTTTCATCTGTTTATATTTTTGTAGTTTATAATCTAACGTCAAAACTAAAAAATATGTTTTAATAGGTATGAATTAAATTGATTTTAATCAAAAAAAATATTAAATTTGTAAGAAAATGAGATTTAAATTAATATTATATCTGTTCATTATTTCTATCCTGGCCAATGCCCAGGTTATTCCTGATTCAATAAGGGTTGATTGGAGTGGCTTTGGATATCAGGGAGATAAACCCGAACCTGCAATTATAGTAAATGTTAAAGATTTTGGTGCTTTGGGCGACAGTCTTACAAACGATTATCAGGCAATAATTGATGCTGTTAATTCATTGAACGGAAATATGGGTATTATTTATTTCCCGGAAGGTAATTATTTAATTAATTCACCATTAAATTTACCCGACAGTATGATATTACGAGGTGCAACATCCGACTCAACAGCATTAATATTTGACCTTGGCGGAGAACCAATAAATTGTATAAATATCTCCAAAGGACAAACAGAAGATTTTACAAGAATTATCACCGGTTTTGAAAAGGGCTCAACTAATTTTACCGTTGAAAACGCTGAACAATTTAGCCCCGGCAATTATGCTGAAATAAGGCAGTTAAACGGAGATTGGGACATCAGTCCTGCTACCTGGGCACAATACTCAGTAGGACAAATTGTTATAATCAATAATATTTCGGGTAATACAATTTATATTGACAATGCTCTCAGAATTGATTATGACACTTCATTAAATCTTGAAATCCGGAAGATCGAACCTAAATATAATGTAGGTATTGAATGTTTAAAAATTATCCGTGCAGATGAACCCGAAGAAGGTGCCGGCTCAAACATGTCATTCGGCTTTGCTGCTCAATGCTGGGTAAAAGGCGTTGAAAGCAATAAAAGCGTTGGAAGTCATATAGCAATAGCAAGAAGCACACAACTGGAAATTACCGGCTGTTATATCCATCATGCATTTACTTATGATGGCGCCGGAACAAGAGGTTATGGAATTACGCTCAGTCATCATTCCGGTGAATGTTTAGTGCAAAACAATATTTTAAAATATTTGCGTCATGCTTTAATGGTAAAGACCGGAGCAAACGGAAATGTTTTTGGATATAATTATTCCATTGAACCATACCGTTCGGAACCTATTCATGATTTCTCCGGTGATATTTCTTTACACGGTCATTATGCTTTTTCAAACCTTTTTGAAGGAAATATTGTTCAGAATATTATTATTGACCATTACTGGGGTCCATCGGGACCTTACAATACTTTTTTCAGGAATCGTTCAGAGCTATATGGAATTATTATGACTACCAATACGATTTTAGAAACAAGCAGACAAAATTTTGTTGGTAATGAAGTTACTGACGAAGAAATATTGCACGGTAACTATATTTTAACCGGAACTAACCATTTTGAATTCGGAAATAATATAAAAGGAACTATAATTCCATCCGGCACCAATGACCTGCCCGATACTACTTATTACCTTGATTCAATTCCAATTTTCTGGAATATAAGTGACCAATTACCATCACTTGGTATTCCTAATGAAATCGGAAGCGGTACAATACCCGCTGAAGAAAGATATTTGGCAGGTGGCATTCTTACCGTTTGCTATGACTCAACAATTTATACATCATTTGAAAATATTTCCAATATTAAAAATAATCAGATTAAAATATTACCTAATCCTTTTATTGATAAAATTAATCTATTGATTCCATCTGAGATGAATGATTTTTGTCAGGTTAATATAGTTAATTTGATAGGTCAGACAGTATTTAATAAAAAATTCAGATTATCAAAGGGTTTAAATAAAATTATCGTTTTCCCGCCTGAATCCATTAAAGATGGTTTATATATTATTACAGTCAAAACAAAAAATAATATTTATAATTTTAAAATCTTAAAAAAATGAAAAAAATTTTAGATTTGTGATTTAAGATTCATTCCCAAACATTCCATTTCTATATGCAATAAAAGTTAATTTTATCGTCAATAATAAAAACACACAAATGGAAGAACATGTTTGCCCTATATGGGTAGGATATTTATTAGCAAGTCCGATAAGAAAATTTGCACAAAATCCTGAGAGAATACTTGGAAAATATGTAAAGTCAGGAATGAAAGTAATTGATATTGGCTGTGCAATGGGATTTTTCAGTCTGCCTCTTGCAAGGATTGTAGGTATTAACGGAAGTGTTTTTTGTATTGACATTCAGGAAAAAATGTTAAAATCGCTGAAGAAAAAAGCTAAAAAAGCAAAACTTGCCGATATAATTGAATGCCGAAAATGCACATCAAATTCCCTGCAAATAAATGACCTGACCGGACAAATTGATTTTGCTCTGGCTTTTGCAGTTGTGCATGAAGTAAAGAACAAAGAAAAACTTTTCTCGGAAATTCACAGCTCATTAATAAGAGGCGGTAAAATATTAATTGCCGAACCAAAGTTTCATATCTCAAAAAATAATTTTGATGAATCAATTAAGATTGCTCAAAATTTAGGATTTAAAATAATTGAATATCCGGCTATAAAGAGAAGCCACGTGTTATTATTACAAAAAAATTAATCTAACATTCCATTTCAATAAAAGCATCAAAAGGAAACCCATCCATACGGGCTAATGAAACGAAGTGAATCCGTATGGACTTCGTGTCGCTTGCTTCGCTTCATACGACTGAAATCCGTATGGATGGACGGACTCCCTTTGGTCGTTGTATGTTGAGTGTTGAATGTTGGGTGTTTGACTCAATCGCATACTAATTTCGGATTTGCTAAATAACTTTGTTTTTTTAATCCCGATGGGATTGCATGTTTTTAGCATTAAAAAATTCATGTATTCTTCGGCATAGGAATAAATTATTACCAACGAGCCAAAAATCAGTAATATCCATTCAATTATCAATTAATTCTAAAGGAAAAGAAAAACCATCTGGATAATAAATTTCTCTTAAATAAACTACCACAGCACTTTCAATAAATGCAAGGGCTATTGAAAAAATTAAAACACCGATAATTATTCTGATTGAAGATGTTTTCATAAAGATTCGATTTTTTTTAATTAAATAACTATTATTACTCTAATTAGTGCCTTTCTATAAACTAAGCATTTGGAACTTTATTTAAAAATAACAAATTACATCCCGAAAGCTTTCGGGACCAAAATACAAAACTTGTCCGTATGGATAAATCTCAATGACCGATTCCGAAAGCTTTCGGAACAATTTTCAAAACTGTTTTGAACATTTTATCATTGATATTTCGAATTTATTTGTTATTTGTTTTTTGTTATTTGGTGCTTTAATTTAAAAATACCTAACATACTCAATTATGATATACAAAACTTTAGTAAAAATAATTAATAAATTTGTTAAATAAAAAATTAAATTCTATTTTTGCACCCCATTTTAAATAAGGAATAAATTCAGATAAGAAATAACCAACAGATGGATACTTTAAGTTATAAAACAATTAGTGCAAATAAAAAAACCGTTAATAAGGAATGGGTTTTGATTGATGCTGAAAATGAGATTCTTGGCAGGCTGGCATCAAAAGCTGCAAAACTTTTAAGAGGGAAATACAAACCTAATTTCACACCTCATGTTGATTGCGGTGATAATGTTATTATTATAAATGCCGAAAAAATAAGACTGACCGGTAATAAATGGACAGATAAAATATATATTCGACACACAGGATATCCCGGTGGACAAAAGTTCAGCACACCCACAGATTTATTAGCTAAAAAACCTGAATCATTAATTGAGAAAGCAATAAAAGGAATGCTCCCGAAAAACAGGCTGGGAAGCGAGCTTTTCAGAAATTTATATGTTTATACAGGACCTGAACATCAGCATCAAGCACAAAAACCAAAAGAAATCAAATTAAATACAATTAAATAAATATGGAAGTTGTTAATACTATCGGCAGACGAAAAACTGCAGTCGCCCGAATTTATCTCAAGGAAGGAAAAGGTAATATTATTGTAAATAAAAAAGATTATAAAGAATATTTCCCATCAGCTACATTACAATATGTAATTAATCAACCTCTTGAAATCACCAAATCAACAAATAAATACGATATAAAAGTAAATCTTGACGGCGGCGGTCTTACCGGACAGGCAGAAGCGCTTCGTCTCGCAATTGCACGTGCTATGTGCAAAATTGATGAAGAAAACCGTTCTGCACTTAAAACAAAAGGTTTACTAAAAAGAGACCCAAGAATGGTTGAACGTAAAAAACCCGGACAACCAAAAGCACGTAAAAAATTCCAATTCAGTAAACGGTAAATTTTCATAACTTATGGAACGAGTTTAGTATCTA
>JAUXFX010000044.1 GCA_030622635.1 Bacteroidota bacterium | reverse complement strand
TATAATTTTATTTAATATCTTTATCAAAAATTATAAAATATAATCCTGATGAATATTAAAACAAATTTCAGCATAAAATTAAAAATTTTTATCAATACGATAAAATAAAATAAATTATACTAAAGATTAGTATGGATATCAGGTTCAATAATACTGTTTCTGCTAATTGTTATAATAATCATTAATATTTGTGCCGGAAATTTTATTGAAAATAAAATTAATACTTATCTCTCAGAACATCCGGTTGAACCATATTCAATAACATTTGAGAAGATCAGTGTTAATATTTTTAACAGGAGTGTAAAAATTAAAAATCTGAATATAGTTCCCGACAGCTCAGTTTTAAACAACACCAAAAATACAGGTAAAAAGTATTCAAATCTTTTTGAAGCACAAATACCATATATAAAATTATCAGGAATTAAAATTATAAAAGCTTATAAAAATAAAATTATTGACATTAATAAATTTATAATTAAAAAACCTGATATTAAGGCATTTAATTTTAAAAGTTTACCCAAATCAAATACACACAAAAAAGTATCAAAAAAATTAAATTTTGATTCTATAAACATCAAACCCTTACATTCAATAATCATTGATAAATTTAATATTGACAAATGTTCGGTTGAAGTATTTAAGTTAAATAGTAAAACACCAACCATCAGTATTGCAAATTTTTCATTGTTACTTACTGATCTTATCATTGATCCTGATAATTCAGGAAAGGACAAGCGAATTATCAGTGCCGAAGATTTTACAATCAAGATAAAGGATCATAATTATATTCTTCCGGGTAATTTATACAAAATTCATTTTGACAAAGCCGTCCTTTGTTATTCAAAATCAGACTTATTTATAAAGTCTTTTGAATTAATTCCTTTGTATGATAGAGTTATTTTCGGACAAAAAACCGAGTATCAGACCGACTATACAGAGCTTACAATAAAAAACATTCAATTTAAAAATCTTGATTTTGACGAACTTATTTTTAATAAAAATTTCAATTTAGGATTTATTGATATTCGCGGATTAAGAACAAATATATACAGGGATAAACGTCTGCCCTTCAATTACAATCACTTTCCAAAATTGTACAATGAGTCAATTCATAATATGGAATTTCCTGTCAATATTGATTCCATATATATTACAAATGCAAAAGTAACTTATGAAGAGCAGGTTGAAAAATCAGATAAACCAGGAATGGTATTTTTTGATAAAATGAATGTTTTAGTTGTAAATATTACAAACGACCCAGAAAAACTAAAGAAAAACAAATCAATGAAAATCTATTCAACAAGCATGTTGATGAATAAAGGACTTTTAAAAGCAAAAATTTTTATGCCTTTGACAGGGAAAACTGATACTTTTTCATTTTCCGGTTCATTAGGATATATGAAAATAGAAAAATTCAATTCATTTATAATACCTAATACTTCAGTAAAAATTAACAAAGGAAATGTTAAAAGTGTGAATTTTTCAGCAAATGCAAACAATAATTACGCAAAAGGCAGGATGGAATTTTTATATGAAGATATGGATATAGAAATTTTAAATAAAATTGATGGAGAAGAAGTTAAAGGAAAAAAATTCTTTTCTTTTGTAGCTAATAGAATTATTAAGAAAAGTAATCCAATTGGTAACAAACCACCACGTATTGCTGAAATGTATTTTGAAAGAGATAAAAACAAAGGGATTTTTAACTATCTCTGGAAAACTGTTTTTAGCGGAATAAAAGCAACTGCAAGTCAGGGAAAAAAGCATCTTGTTGATGACAGTAAAAAAAACACCAAGGGAAAGAAATAAGTAGTCCATACGGACTCCTTTCAGTCGTCGGCAGTCTTCAGTCGGCAGTCAACAGTCGGCAATCGGCAGTCAGCGATTAATAAACTGAAGATTGACCCCGAAAGCTTGCTAAGGTTATTTTTTTAAGATAAGGTTTTTTTTAACAACAAGTTTATTTGGGCTCTATACTATTATCCTGTAAAACTTTGCTAAAAAAACAAAGTTATTTTGCAAATCCACAATTAGTAAGCGATTGATTCAACATTCAACACTCAACATTCAACATACAACATTCAACGACCAAAGGGAGTCCGCCCGTACGGGTGGATGGATTTTCATTATTTCTGCATATTCGACTTCGCAGTTTCAATGCTTTTATAAATTTTTTACTTGTTTAAAAAATAAAAACTCTCTCATTTTTTTTACTGCCTTCTTCAATTATAACCCTTACCGTATTTTCGGGTAAAAGATTTTCTACTTTCTCGGGCCATTCAATAAAACAATACGAACCGCTGAAAAAGTAATCTTCGTAACCAATATCCAGAACTTCCTCTTGTTTCTTTATCCTGTAAAAATCAAAATGAAAAATGCTGTCACCCACATCGGTTTTATATTCATTTATTATTGAAAAAGTGGGACTGTTAACAATATCCGTAACACCGGAAATTTTACAAAGAGATTTAATAAAGGTAGTTTTACCGGAACCCATTTTACCATAAAAAGCAAAAATCCTTATATCAGGATAAGTATTTAATAATTTAATCGCAACCTTATCCAGATTATCTACAGATTTACAAATGATTTTTTCTGTCATTAAATATTTTATTTTGCTTTTAAGTAAATAATTGGAATAAGCATTTCTTCAAGCGAAATTCCTCCGTGTTGAAAGGTATTGCGGTAATAATTTACATAATAATTGTAATTATTAGGATAAGCAAAAAAATCATTTTTCCTGCAAAAAATATATGATGTACTTACATTTGCCCTTGGTAAAAATACAGTTTCCGGGTTCCGTATATCAAAAACATCTTTTTTGTTATATTTCAAATTTCTCCCGAACTTATATCTAAGATTTGTATTGGTATTTCTATCGCCCAGCACTTTTACAGGATTATTAACTTTAACCGAACCATGATCGGTAGTAATAATAAGGTCAATTTTCTTTTCAGACAAAAATTTTATGATATCAAATAAAGATGAATGCTCAAACCATGAAAGCATCAGCGATCTGTATGCAGATTCATCATCTGCAAGCTCCCTGATAATTTCCATTTCTGTACGGGCATGCGAAAGCATATCAACAAAATTATAAACTATAACATTCAGCTTGTTAACCAGCAGGTTGGGTAAGGTTTCAACAAGTTTACGCCCTGCATTCAAATTTAGAATCTTATTATATGAATACTTTATGTTTTTACCAAAACGTTTAAGTTGTTCACCAAGTAATTCGCTTTCATATTTATTTTTTGTTCCTTCTTCTTCCTCGTCAATCCAGTACTTTGGATACTTCTTTTTAATCTCGGAAGGAAGTAATCCGGAAAATATTGCATTTCTTGCGTATTGAGTAGTAGTTGGTAAAATACTATAATAAATTTCATCATTTTCCACCCTGTAGTATTCTTCAATTACAGGCTGAATAGTTTTCCACTGGTCGTATCTGAGATTATCAATAATCAAAACAAATAATGGTTTTTTATCTGATAAAAAGGGAAATATTTTTTCTTTAACTAATATATGAGAAAGCAATGGACGTTCATTTGTTTTGGTGTTCATCCAGTCAACATAATTTTTTTCAATAAATTTTGAAAAGACATTGTTCGCCTCATCTTTCTGCATTTTCAAGACTTCAATAATACTTTCATCTTTTGATTTTTCCAACTCAAGCTCCCAGCGTATAAGTTTTTTATAAATCTCAATCCATTCATTAAAACCAGGGTTATTTGAAATTTCCATGCCTATATTCCTGAATTCCTGTTGATAGGCATGAGTAGTTTTTTCGCTGATAAGTTTTTTGTTTTCAAGATTTTTCTTTAATGAAAGCAATATTTGATTTGGCTTTACAGGTTTTATCAAATAATCGGAAATGTTTGACCCGATTGCATCTTCCATTATAGCTTCTTCTTCACTTTTAGTTATCATCACTACAGGCAAGTTCGGATAAATATTTTTAATTTCCTCAAGAGTTTCAATACCTGAAATACCGGGCATTTGCTCATCAAGAAAAATAATATCAAATGGCTTGGTCTTAATTATATCCAGTGCCTCGTCACCATTATTGGAAGTAATTACTTCATAACCTTTTTGTTCTAAAAAAAGCATATGTGGTTTAAGAAGATCTATTTCATCATCCACCCATAAAATTCTGATTTTATCCATATAAAATATTTTTTTTATAACTTAACTCAACTTTTGCATGTTGGGAAAATATAATCATATTATTGAAATGATTTTTTTAATAAAATATTGTACTTATCAGGAAATTAATATTCAAAATTAATTATAAATCCTGAAATTTTGTATATTGCAGGCTTAATTTATTTAAAATAAATGGAATTCACAGCTAAACAAATTGCAGAAATACTTAAGGGCACAATTGAAGGTAATCCTGATGTTTCAGTAAATCAGTTATCAAAAATTGAAGAAGGCAAAGAAGGCACTCTGTCGTTTCTTGCCAATCCCAAATATACGAATTACATCTATTCAACAAAAGCATCAATTGTAATTGTAGATTCAAATTTTAAACCCAAAAAAGAAATTTCAAGCACATTAATAAGGGTTGAAGATGCATATTCGGCTTTTGCAAAATTACTTGAAGCATATAATCAAACTAAAGTAAATAAAACCGGAATATCCAAAAAAGCATTTATTTCTGAAACTGCAAAAATCGGCAAAAAAGCTTATATCGGTGAATTTGCTGTTATCAGTGAAAACGTAATAATTGGTGAAAACGTTAAGATTTATCCTCATGTTTTTATTGGCGATAATGTAAAAATTGGTAATAATTCTACAATTTATGCCGGCACTAAAATATATTCAGATAATATAATTGGTAATGAATGTATAATTCATGGGGGTGTGATTATCGGCAGTGATGGATTTGGATTTGCTCCACAGGATGACAAAAACTATAAAAAAGTTACACAAATCGGTAATGTAATAATTGAAGACATGGTGGAAATTGGTTCAAATACAACTATTGACAGAGCTACACTCGGGTCATCAATTATTCGTAAAGGCGTAAAACTTGATAATTTAATTCAAATAGCTCATAATGTTGAGATTGGTGAGAATACGGTCATTGCCGCACAAACCGGCATTTCGGGTTCAACAAAAATCGGTAAAAATTGCATGATAGGCGGTCAGGTTGGAATTGCCGGTCATATAACCATTGCTGATAATGTAAAAATTGCTGCTCAGTCAGGAATAGGTAAAAGCATTATAAATGAAGGTGAGATAGTACAGGGTTCACCATCATTTGATATCAGAAGCTACAGAAGATCATACATCCATTTCCGGAATTTATCAAAAATCGTAAGCAGGATAGAAGAGCTTGAAACAGGATTAAAAAATTCTTTATAAATATTTTTTAAAAAGTTTTAAAAAAAAATATTATTTTTGCAAAAATTTTGCAAAAATATATTTATCAATATCTTATGCAAGAAAGGCAAAAAACTATTAAGTCGTCTGTGACTGTCGCAGGTATAGGTTTGCATACAGGTAAAAACGTAAATTTAACATTTAAACCTGCACCTGAAAATCATGGATATAAATTTAAAAGAACAGACCTTAAAGACACACCGGTAGTTACTCCTTTTATTGATAATGTTGTTGAAACAGCAAGAGGAACTACAATTAAACAAAATGGTATTTATATTTACACTGTTGAACATGTTCTTGCTGCTGTTGCCGGGCTGGAAATAGATAATTTAATAATGGAAATTGACCAATCTGAACTGCCCATTATGGATGGCAGTTCAAAATATTTTGTTGATGCTCTGCTGAAAGCCGGAATTATTGAGCAACAAGCCGAGAAAAAATATATTGAAATAAATTCAAATATTACATATTCCGATCCTAAAAATAAAATAGAAATAACTGCTATACCAAGTCAGAACTTTAGTGTTTCTGTTATGATAAATTTTGAGACAAAAGTTCTTAATTCTCAAAATGCAGCATTAGAAAGCATAAAAGATTTTAAAGGTGAAATTGCAAATTGCAGAACTTTTGTTTTTCTCCATGAACTTGAATTCTTATTAAAAAACAACCTTATAAAAGGCGGGGATTTAAGTAATGCAATTGTTTTTGTAAACAGAGTAATTTCACAGGAAGAACTTAACAGGCTTGCAAAATTGTTTAACAAACCAACTGTTAGAGTACTTAAAGAAGGAATTATAAATAATCTTGAATTGTATTTTCCAAACGAACCTGCCAGGCATAAGTTATTAGACCTTATCGGTGATTTGGCATTACTCGGAAAACCCATCAAAGGAAATATTGTCGCGAAAAGGCCTGGTCACTATTCAAATGTACAATTTGCAAAATTAATTAAACAACAAATTAATAATAATAAAATGAATAAGATTCCACATTTTGATTTAAGTAAAAAGCCCTTGTATGATATAAATCAAATAAAAAAAATTCTTCCGCACCGTCCACCGTTTTTATTTATTGATAAAATACTTGAGATGAACGATACAAGTGTGGTAGGGGTAAAAAATGTTACTATGAATGAATATTTTTTCACAGGGCATTTTCCTGATGAGCCTGTATTTCCCGGAGTACTTCAAATAGAAGCTATGGCACAGACAGGAGGAATTCTAATCTTAAGTTCGGTTCCCGACCCCGAAAACTATATTACACTTTTTTTAAAAATTGATCAAGTTAAATTCAGGCATAAAGTTATTCCTGGAGATACAATAGTTTTTAATCTGAAACTTATTTCCCCAATCAGAAGAGGAATTTGCCACATGAAAGGAATAGCTTACGTTGGCAACAAAATTGTTATGGAAAGTGAAATGATGGCTTCAATAGTTAAAAAAGATAAACAAAAATAAAATCTTAAAATGAATCAACCGTTAGCATACGTAAACCCACAAGCTAAAGTTGCCAATAACGTTGTTATTGAGCCATTTGTTAATATTGAGAAAAATGTTGTGATTGAAGAAAATACGTGGATAGGCTCAAATGTTACTATTATGGAAGGTGCCCGTATAGGAAAAAATTGCAGAATTTTCCCGGGTGCTGTTATTTCTGCAATTCCTCAGGATTTAAAATTTGCAGGCGAAGAAACTTTAGTGAAAATCGGCGACAATACAACTATCCGTGAATTTGTTACTATTAACCGCGGAACAAAGGCAAGCTATGAAACTATTGTTGGAAAAAACTGTCTTTTAATGGCTTACGTTCATATTGCCCATGATTGTATAATTGGGGATAATGTTATTCTGGCAAATGCAGCAACACTCGCCGGGCATATAAAAATTAACGACTGGGCAATAATCGGTGGTCTTGCAGCAATTCATCAATTTGTTAATATCGGATCTCATTCAATGGTTTCAGGCGGAGGAATGGCACGTAAAGATGTTCCCCCTTTTACAAAAGGTGCAAGAGAACCTTTATCTTATGTTGGTGTTAATTCAATAGGTTTGAGAAGACGCGGCTTTACAAACCGGCAAATTAATGCGATTCAGGATATTTACAGAATTATATACCTGAAAGGTTACAATGTATCACAGGCAGTATCTATTATTGAAGCCGACGTTCCTATAACACCCGAACGGGATGAAATACTTTCATTTATATCTAACTCAACAAGAGGAATAATGAAAGGTTATACAGGATTGCAAAAAAGTAATAATGAGTAAATTTTACATATAACAAAATGGCAACTACATCAGATTTTAAAAATGGCTTATGCATTGAGCATAATGGTGAACTATACACTATTGTTGAATTTCAACATGTAAAACCCGGAAAAGGACCTGCTTTTGTCAGAACCAAATTAAAGAACCTCAAAACAGGCAAAGTATTACCAAATACGTATACTGCCGGTGTTAAAATAAATGTGCAAAGAGTTGAAAGAAGACCCTACCAATATTTATATAACGACGGTAATCTTTATCATTTTATGAATTCCCAAACATTTGAGCAAACTTTCTTTGATAAAGATTTAATAAGTGCACCTGATTTTCTTAAAGAGGGGCAACAAGTTGAAGTATTATTCCACACTGAAACCGAAACACCGTTATCATGCGATATGCCTGCTTATGTTGAACTAAAAATAACTTATACCGAACCCGGTGAAAGAGGCAACACTGCTACCAATACACTTAAAGATGCAACTGTTGAAACCGGTGCTATTGTTAAAGTTCCTTTATTTATTAACGAGGGCGAAATTATTAAGGTTGATACACGCTCAGGAGTTTACTCCGAGCGGGTTAAGGGATAGCATACTATAATAAGAAGTTAACATAGAATAATTATATCCCGTCTATAAAGTCCGAAAGTTTAAATAAATATTAAAAATAACAAATTAATGTAATAAATCTATAATATGAAACTTGATACACCTTATACTTTAAAAGACATTTCCCTGTTGATTAATGCAGATTTTGAGGGTGATCCCGGACTTCTTATAAGCGGATTAAATGAAATTCACATGGTTGAACCAGGTGATCTTACCTTTGTTGACCATCAAAAATATTATGACAGAGCTTTAAATTCAAAAGCCACAACAATTATCATCAACAAAAAAATTGAACATCCAAATAATAAAGCATTAATAATTTCAAATGATCCGTTTAAAGATTATAATTCTTTAGTTAAAAAATTCAAGCCTTTTGAAAAATGCGATGTTCCGGTCAGTTCAACTGCTCAAATAGGTGAAGGAACAATATTTCAACCTGGTGTTTTTATTGGCAATCATGTTAAAATCGGAAATAATTGCCTGATACATTCCAATGTCAGTATTTACGATCATTGTATTATCGGTGATAATGTAATAATTCATGCCAACACGGTTTTAGGAGCAGACCCGTATTATTTCCAGCGAAGAAAAAATACTTTCTTAAAACTTGAACCTTGTGGCAGGGTTGTCATTGAGGACAATGTTGAAATAGGAGCTTTATGTTCAATTGATAAAGGAGTTTCCGGAGATACAATAATTGGAAAAGAAACAAAAATGGATAATCATTGCCAGGTAGGACACGATACATACATCGGAAAAAATTGTTTGATAGGTTCGCATGCAGCAATTGCAGGTGTGACAAGAATTGAAGATGATGTGATTTTATGGGGCAGAGTGGCAATAAATAAAGATATTGTAATTGCAAAAGGTACAATAATTTTAGCTACTTCAGCTATAAATAAATCAACCGAAAAAGGTAAAACATATTTTGGAGTTCCTGCCCGTGAATCAAGAAAAATGTGGAAAGAAATTGCAGCAATAAGAAGACTTCCCGAAATTATTGAAAATTTTTATCCTAATAAAAATTCAATTTCATAATACAAAAAGTATTGCAAGCAATAAATTGTTTCAATTCAAATCTTTGCGTCTTTGCGTGATAAATTATTCAGGTTAACTATTCTTTTCCTATTCAGAAGAAAGGTTTTTTGATTTTTTTGCATGATAAATATTCAGGGCAACAATAATAGCAATAAAACCCCAAACCGGAACAGAAGCTTTATCAGTATCAAGAAAATTATTTAAAAAACCATGAACAAAATATGTTATCAATCCAAGCAGTGTAATTAAGCTTAAAAATTTAACTTCCCTGTTTTCGGCATTCTTGTATGTTTTAAGAGCTGTAATTATTACCAAAACAACAATGGCAATAATTGAAAGCATTCCTAATATTCCCATTTCTGATAAGGGACCAATATATTCACTGTGTGCATTGCCCATATCTCCGGCATTTGTGCTTATAATTGTTTTTTCCTTTGATAGCTGATACGGAGCATAAAAAAACTGGTATGTACCGGGACCCCAACCAAAAAAAGGCCTTTCTTTAAACATTCTTATTGCCGACTGCCAGCGATTAATTCTTTCAAGATTGGATGCATTAGTATTGATATTTGATATTGACTGAATATGTTCCACAAAATTAGCCGAGGAATCCTGCTTGTTTCTTTCAAGAGTATCAAGAATTTCATTCTGGAAAGAAAAAAACAAACCTATTATTATGGCAATTGTTAAAAATATCCATCTGAATTTTATCTTCAACAAAATAATAAAATAAACTACAAGTGCAACCGCAAGACTAATCCATGCAGCCCTGCTATATGAAAGTATGATGGCAACTGTAAGAATTATAAAAATTATTAAAGAAAATAATTTATAGGTTCTTTTATATTGTGAATTAATTGAAAATCCTAAAAACACCGGAATAAAAAGAGCAAGTATAGCTCCATAAGCTGTATGGTCATTATAAAAAGGTGTCATTACCCAATGCCCTGATTCCTCGTCAAACCCTCTTAATGAATGATTATAAATAGTATAACCAATAACAAATAGAAGAGGAATAACATATAACCAACTAAAAAGTTTAATATTGGAATATTTCTTAAAAATAATAACCCCAACAAAATAAAACGGAATAACAAACCATAATCTTGAAATCAGATATTTAAATGAAACTATTGGCATTTCACTTGTTATACTTGTAAACAATATCCATATAAGATTAATAAGTATTGCAATTGTTACAGGGTGTTTTAAAATTTTTGCACTATAGCCCCCATCATAAAATATTTTCAAAATAAAGATTATTAACACACCAAACATTAATGGTTCGGTAGGCAAAGAGATTCCAACACCAAAATCAAAATCCCTGATATTTATTGCTAAGGGGGTAAGAAATACAATTAAAAAAACAATAACATCAAGCGAAAATATATAGAAAAACAAAATTATTAATACTATCGGAAGAAGCAAAGACCAATAAATATCCTTCTGAACAATAAGATACATATTAAGCGCTATAAAAAGAACGCTTATTGTATAAACCAATGTTAATTTTAATTTTTCTGTCAAGATTGTATTAATTAATTTGGTCGGTTAAAAAAGAAAATTTATTGATATTATTTATTGTTTAATAAATGACTTATAATTCTCAATTATTAAAATCACTACAATTGATAAAAACAACGTTACCATTGCACTTAAAACAACAATAAGCCATCTGATAGGATATGCTTTTTTGTCTGAAGGAAAAGGTTTGGAAACTACATTTGCATAAGTAAGCTCATCAGTGTAAAATCTTAAAACTTGTTCATATTCAACATTTAAAATACTGAATTCTTTATTTTCATTAACTAACATTTCGGTTAATGTAATCAGTCCTCCACCTTTTTCCTGAAGATTATTTTTTAGTTTTAATACTTCTTTTGTATTTATTGATGCTGCATTTGATCCATATACGGTTTTTAATAACCCTTTTGTAACCTCAAGACTTTGCGAACCATATTCAATTAAACCGTATTTTGTACTTAAATCCTTTAACATTACCTCCAATGAATCAATTCTTTTTCTTTTATTAATTAATTGAGATTTAAACATCTTTATTACTTCAGTATATTTATCATTATGCATTTTTCTTACCATTATATTATAAAAATCAATAATCGAGTTTACCATATCGCAGGCAATCCGAGGATCTTTGTCCAACACTTCAATCTCAACAGATTCATAAGGAGTTTTATTAATGATTACATTCTGACCGTATTCATATATCAGGGTTGAATAAAAATATTTGTAACTTGAATCAATTTTATAATGTTTTGGCAAATCAAACTTTTTGATAATGCTGTCTTTAATGTCCATTGACTGCAAAAGCTGAAGCATTTGTTCGGTTTCGGTTTCTTCAGAATAAGGTGAAATATTTGCCGGATATACAATAGCTGAAGATTTATATTTTGGTGTTATAAACCAAGGACTTGAAAATATTATAGCCAAAATAACAGAAATAATTACAATTATTACTAAATGGATTTTCCATTTAATAAGCAACTTTATGAGGTCAAAATTATTATAGTAATTTTCCATTTTTATATTTGTTTTAATTTTACTGAATCGTAGTTTGCTTAAATGTAATTTTATTGAACGATTTCTTTTTTTTTTCGTAATTTAAAAATATATTCAAAAATAATTATTAACAAAACACCAAGAATAAATGCAGAAAGAGTAGAAATAACAACAATAACCCATCTTACCGGATAAGATTTTCTTTCAGCCTTATAAGCATAATTAACAACAAATTTCTGAGGGAGACTTTCTTCAGCATCAACTTTTGCTTCTTCGTATTTTGATTTTATCAGACTTAATTGCTTTTTTTCATGTTCCAGAGCATCTCTTAACGACACATAAGGGCCTCCATATAAAGCAAGTGTATTAAGTTTTTTTTCTAATCTTTTAATTGCAGGAGTATTTCCTTTAGCCAATTCAACAGCTAATTGCCTGTTAATCATTTCCGATTGCGACTCATAATCATGAACACCAAGTTTTCTAAGAACTGTTAAAGAATCTTCCATTTGACTGATTTCATTCTTCAGTTTTAAATACTCAACTTCAACAATCTTAAATCCTTTTATTGCCCTTTCTTTCTGCATATGAATTTTTGTAGAATCAAGCAATTCGGCAATATTATTTGCAATATCGGCTGCTGTTTGAGGGTCTTTGTCATAAACAGTTATTTTTACTGCCATGTATTCTGTCCGCCTGAATTTTATATTATCTTCGTATTCGTTAAATAATTTAGTATTCTTATATTTTGATGTACCATCAATATTATAGTGCTCCATCAGGTTAAACTTTTTTACTATCCTGTCTCTAATCATATTTGAGTTTAAAATCTGCAGCATTTGTTCTGTTTGCTCATCCTCACCAAATTCAAGAATATCCTGCTTTCCGCCATAAGTATCACTTAATAAGGCTTTTGAAATAGAACTACTTGATGTTGGAAATAATACAACTGTTGATTTGTAAAGAGGAGTAATGAAAAATGTTGAAGAAAATATTAAAGAAGCCACCAAAGCAAATGCTGAAATAACTATTAACGGTTTTCGCCATTTATACAAGAAAGAAACAAAATTTGCCGAATCGAAATTACCGTTTTCTTTTAACTGGTTTATCATAATAATTTTTTTTTCTTTTATAAAAGAAAGCAAAAATAGAAAAATTTATTTAATGTACAAATCTTTTATTCTTTAAGAATTTTAATAAAGGATTTTATACTGATCAATTTTAAAACAAAAGCATATAATAAAGAGATTGCTATCATGAGAATAAAATTGATTTCCCATGAGAATTCCAGCTTTTTTGACAAAATGTTGATTAATATTATACCGGGGATAAAAAATACAATACTCAGCAAAAACTTATAATTTATTTTAAACTTAAAAATACTTTGAACAATTATAACCTGAACGATTGCAATAATAAATTGCGTTATAAGACTTGCATAAGCAGAACCAACAGCAAGTAATTTTGGAATCAAAATTATATTTAAAATAAGATTTAATAACACACCGCAGGCTGCAACAATATTTAATTGTTTAAGACTTCCATTAGCTGTTAGTAAAGTACCAAAAACATAAGTGGTTGAAATTGCAATAAAACCTCCCATTATCAGCTTGAATACTTCTGCCGATTCAGTAATTTCAGAATCATAAAGCAATTCCATCAACTCATACGAATAAAAGAATGATCCTGCTGCAACAATAACCGAAATAGTTATCAGCAATGTAAAAGCTAATTTTACTAATTGTTCGACAGACTCTTTCATTTTTATCATCTTTGAAAAAATCGGTAGTAGAAGCACTGCAAATAAAAATGCTATCATATTTGAAGCATCCAATAAACGAAAGCCATGAGCATATACACCTGCCTGCTCATTACCAATATCTTCAGGCAATAAAATCTCAAGCATTATTGAATCTATCCTGTTATAACAAGTCATTAAGAATATAAGCACAGCAAACGGAAAACTTTGCTTTATTATCAATATAAAGAAAGGACGGTTCCATTTAAGTCGTTTAAAATGAGCTTTTTTAATAACAATAATTAAAGCTGTTAAAGCTGTTAGAATATATGCAGAGCTTTGAGCATAAACAAACCATTCAATTTGAAATTTCCGGTCAGTAACATTTCCCCAGAGCAGAACTCCGCAAATAATGATCATTAGCATTCTGTCAAGAACCGATAAAACACTATCTGTTTTAAAAAGAAGCAATCCAGAAATATTTGATCGCAAATAAAGAACAAAAGAAAGCAGGAATTGATTGAAGGCAAGAAAACATAATAATATTAATTGTTGTTTATTCCAACCCATTATTAATGCTATCGAAAATATAACGACCACATAAACAACAGCCAAAAGTAATTTTAATAAAACTATACTTGAAAAATATTTGTTCAGAAGAAAATTATGCTGGGCAATATTCCGGTTATTAAAATTAGTAATCCCAAAATCAAGCAGAATATTAAAAATAAGTGAAAAATTAAAAACAACAAAATAAAAACCATAGTCTTCCAATCCTACAACATTCTGAACTGTCCTGTCAATACCAAAAATATAAAACGGCTTGATAAGAAAATTAAGAAATAAAAGTAATGCAAGATTAGTAAGAAATTTTCGTTGCATCTTGAAAAAATTATAAATTTGTGCAAATTTATTATAAATATTCGGGTTTATATTAAAATATTAATCACAGATTTAGTTTTACGATTTGAAAATAGCAGTCAACACACGGTTATTAATTAAAGACAAATTAGAAGGAATAGGCTGGGTAGCTTACGAAACTTTAAAAAGAATTACAACCCAACATCCTGAACATGAGTTCTATTTTATTTTTGATAGAAAATATAATGATGAATATATTTTTTCTGAAAATATCAAACCAATAGTAACTCCTCCGCAAGCAAGGCATCCATTTTTATTTTATTTATGGTTTGAGCATGCAATACCAAGAGTTTTAAAAAAAATTAAAGCAGATATGTTTTTTTCTCCCGACGGATACTTGTCATTATCATCGGATGTTCCGTCAATTGCTGTTTTCCATGATCTTAACTTTGAACATTATCCTAATGACCTGCCTTTTCTGGAAAGAAAACATTATAAATATTATTTCCCGAAATATGCTCATAAAGCTACGAGAATAGTTACTGTTTCGGAATTTTCCAAACAGGATATTATCAAACAATATTCGGTTGCTGCAAATAAAATTGATGTGGTTTATAACGGAGCAAACGAAAATTTCAAACCTGTTAATGAATCAACCCAAAAGGCTATCAGGGAAAAATACACTCAGGGAAAGCCATATTTTGTTTTTGTCGGTGCATTGCACCCGCGAAAAAATCTCGTAAACCTTTTCAAGGCTTTTGATAAATTCAGAAAAACAAATCATACAGAAACCAAGCTTGTGATTGTTGGAGAAAAAATGTGGTGGACAGGCAAAATCAAGGAAGCATACAATCAGATGCAGTTTAAAAACGAAGTGATTTTCACCGGCAGATTATCTGCAGAAAAACTATGTCAAATAGTTGGTTCGGCTTTGGCATTAACTTATGTTTCATATTTTGAAGGTTTTGGAATTCCGATTGTTGAAGCATTTTACAGCGATATACCTGTAATAACTTCAAATGCAACTTCAATGCCTGAAATAGCTGCTGATGCTGCATTATTAGTTGATCCGTTTTCAATTGATTCAATTGCCGAAGCAATGAAAAAAATCAACTTTGATAAAAAGCTCCGTGAAAACTTAATTTTAAAAGGGCAAAAAAGAAGACAGGAATTTAATTGGCAAAAATCTGCTGATAAGCTTTGGAAATCTATTGAGAAAGTTATGGGATGATAAATTTATAAAAATGGTTCAAGGTTCAAAGTTCAAGTTATTGAACCTGAAACTTGCAATAACCTGAAACCTGAAACAATAATAAAAATCATAGTTAAGAAATAATTTACCCACAAAAAACAACATAATACAAAAAAACATGAACATACTTATTTTAGGTGCAGGTGGCAGGGAACATGCAATTGCATGGAAACTGGCACAAAGCCCCAGTCTGACAAATTTATATATTGCTCCCGGAAATGCAGGAACTGCATTATTAGGGAAAAATATTCCGCTTTCGGTATCTGATTTTGAAGGAATAAAAAAGTTTGTGATAGAAAATAATATCCGGATGGTGATTGTCGGACCCGAAGTACCGCTTGTTGATGGAATCCATGATTTTTTCCATAAAGACAAACAATTAAAAAATATTTCAGTAATCGGCCCTGTTAAAAAAGCTGCAATGCTTGAAGGAAGTAAAGATTTTGCAAAAAATTTTATGCAACGTCACAAAATTCCAACTGCATCATACAAAACTTTTGAAAAATCAAATTTACATGAAGGTTTATCTTTCCTGAAAAAATTTAAACCACCTTATGTTTTAAAAGCCGACGGACTTGCTGCTGGAAAAGGAGTGATAATTTGTGAATCTATTTCAGATGCAGAAAACGAGTTTAAAGCTATGCTTGAAGATGCCAAATTCGGAGATGCTTCACGCAAAGTTGTTATTGAAGAATTTTTAAAAGGAATTGAACTTTCTGTTTTTGTTCTAACCGACGGAAGCTCATACAAAATCCTGCCTTCAGCAAAAGATTACAAAAGAATAGGTGAACGCGACACAGGATTGAATACAGGAGGAATGGGCTCAATTTCACCGGTACCGTTTGCAGATAATGAATTTATGCAGAAAGTTGAAGAACAAATTATAAAGCCGACTATTAACGGATTAAATTCCGAAGGTATTAAATATAAAGGCTTTATCTTTTTCGGGTTAATAAATATTAATGGAAATCCTTATGTAATTGAATATAATGCCCGCATGGGCGACCCTGAAGCCGAATCGGTTATCCCGCGGATAAAATCCGACCTGCTTGATTTATTTGTAGGAGTTGCTGATGGATCTCTAAAAGATAAAAACCTTGAAATTGATAATCGTTATACAGCAGCAATCATGCTGGTTTCAAAAGGATATCCCGGCTCTTATGAAAAAGGTAAGGAAATAACAGGAATTGATAAAATCACTGGCAGTATTATTTTCCATGCCGGAACAAAAGTTGACGAGGATTCAGAGAAAATTTTAACAAACGGCGGAAGAGTGCTTGCAGTCACTTCTTTCGGAGATACTATGGAAGAAGCATTAAAAATATCATACAAAAACGCTGAATTAATTAATTTTGAAGGCAAATTTTACAGAAAGGACTTGGGCAAGGATATTATGCAATAACTTGGAAAACGTTTGATGTTTGACGTTTGACGTTTGACGTTTGACGTTTGATGTTTACTCTAAAAATCTAAATTCTTAAATCTAAAATCGTAATTCAGAAATATGTTTTTCAAATTTTTCAGGTCAAGTTATCTGTCTCAATATATTTTATTATTTATACTAGGAATTATTCTTTGGAGCAAATTTTTTATTGCCCCAACAGAAATTACTGAGGCTAACAGCATTGCACCATTCTTCAGTATTATTCCATACTGGCTTAACAATTTAAAATGGCTGGCAGCAATAATCGCTTTTATTCTCCTGTATTTTGAATCTTTACTTTTAAATAAAACACTTGCTGATAATAATATTGTTCCAAAAACCACATTAGTACCGGCATTTGTCTATTTTGTTTTTATGAGTTGGTCGCCTTTTGCTTTAACCCTTCATCCTGTTTTAATTGCCAACTTATTTCTAATATTTGTATTGAGTTATTTATTCAGGATTTACGGTCAACAAGATGCTTTCAGATTGGTTTTCAAAGCAGGTTTTCTTTCTGCAATTGCTTCATTTTTTTATTTTCCTGCAATTTTTATTATTGTTCTGATCTTTATTTCATTAATGATTTTCCGCATATTTAAATGGCGAGAATGGATTATTTCGCTTATCGGATTGATAATTCCATATACTTTCCTTACAGTTTATTATTTATGGTTTGATAAACTTGAAATTATGTTTGGCAATTATATTGCCTTTTTTGAAACTCTATCGAAATTTAAATTTTCGTATGACTTTTTTACAAACGCCATCTGGATAATTGTTTCAATTCTGTTTGTAATATCATTTATTTATATCAGGTTAAATATTAAAGAAAAAAACATTAACATCAGAAAAAAGTTTATCACTGCAATATGTTTTTTCTTAATTACATTAATTATTTTTATAACTAATTCTGAATCAATAAATATTTCAATAACAATAATTCCTGTATCAATTTTAATCTCAACTTTTTTATCAGAAATAAAAAGAACTTTTTGGTTTGAATTGATATTTATTTTATTGATGGTTTTGATTATCCTGAATAACTATTCCGCTTTGATTTTTTAATTCCGGTATTTTATTGCGGTATAACTGAACTTAGGCTTTTTATGTTGAAGAAATTTTATTCAAAAAAATTAATTGAAGCCGGATGTGATGAAGCCGGCAGAGGATGTTTTGCCGGTCCTGTTTTTGCTGCTGCTGTGATTTT
>JAUXFX010000215.1 GCA_030622635.1 Bacteroidota bacterium | reverse complement strand
GCAATAATTCTTGTATCAGGATCCTCAAGTGTAAAATAATCATAGTCTGGAAAAGCTGATTTTACTAGTGTTGTTTTCCCTGATTGTCTGGGCCCGGTTACACTTACTACCGGGTATAAACTTGCTAAATGCAATAACTTATTTGTTATTTTTCGTTGTATCATGATGCAAAGATAATAATATATTGGACAAATCCTATAGTCGAGTATAATAATTGTCCGGTTTGTTAGCTTTTTCTTTAATGTCAGATGGTTCAGCAGAAAAGTTTTCAGCAATTATGAAATCCTCCAGCTTTTAAAAGCCCGGAGGATTTCCTTTCCTAAAATTACCTGAATATTTTCTTAAACCCCGGCTTTTCAAGAAAATAAACTATGGAAATAAATACTAAAAGAAATATTGTATTAATAATTAATTTAAGTGCAAGGTGTTCAATATTTAAAAATTTACTGATTAGAAATAAAACTACGGAGAATCCAATATACCCGGTTATCCTTTTTAAATTGTATTTAACAGGATAATATTTTTTACTTAAGAAAAATGACAGAACCATCATTGAACCGTAACATAATAAAGTAGCCCATGCTGAGCCGATATATCCTATACGGGGTATCGCATAGAAATTCAAAGATATTGTAACCACAGCTCCGAAAATAGCCAAAAATGCACCGAATTTTGTTTTGTTGGTAAGTTTATACCAAATAGAAAGATTATAAAAAATTCCTAAAAATAAATATGCAAGTAATAAAATTGGTATTACAGATGCCCCTTCCCTGAATTCCTTGCCAATAAAGTGAATTACAATATCAATGTACATCATTATGGCTAAAAAAATAAATGAAGCAACTATTACAAAATAAGTCATTAAATCGGCATATATTTTTTTCGAGTTTTTTTCTTTGGCATAGGAAAAGAAAAACGGTTCGGCAGCATAACGGAATGCCTGTATAAAAAGCGCCATAAAGATTGCAATTTTAAAACAGGCAGCATAAATACCAAGTTGTTGTTCTGCAATGCCTTCAGGAAGTAAATATCTTATTAAAATCCTTCCTCCTGTTTCATTCATAATTCCTGCAAGGCCGGCAAACAAAAGAGGAAAAGCATAATAAATTAACTTTTTCCATAAACTAAAATTAAAGTGGAATTTTAATACTAAAATATCAGGTAATAATAAAATCAAAGTTAAAGCACTTGCTAATAAATTTGAAATGAAAACATAAGCAATTAAATTCAAATCAGGGTTAAAAACAACATTTATAAATTTGAAAATAATTCCCGAATGATAATTTTTGAGAATATAAGGACAAAGTAAAATAAAGAATAAGTTCAGGCAAATATTTGTGATAATATTAATAATCTTAATGGTTGCAAAACGTCTGGCTTTATTTTGCGCTCTTAGTTTTGCAAAGGGAATACAAGCTAAAGTATCAAGAGAAAGAATAATTAAAAACCATATAACATAATTTTTTTGTCCGGGGTATTTAATCCAGTTTGCAATATCCTGTGAGTAGATTATTGTAAAAACCAAAAAAATTGATGTTGTGATCAATAGAGAAATAAAAACAGTATTAAAAACAGTATTAAAAACATTTTTTTTATTTTTTTCTAATTCAGAGAATCGAAAAAAAGCTGTTTCCATTCCATACGTAAGAATTATAAAAATAACAGCAACGAACGAATAAAATAATGTAACTGTTCCGTATTCACCCTGGTCAAAAACTCTTGTATATACAGGAACTAATAAATAACCCAACATTCTGCCGATAATGCTTGGCAGGCCATAAATAACTGTTTGTCCGGCAAGTTTTTTTAGGGGATTCAAATTATATTAGTTAATGTTAATTAACGCAAAGGTAAATAAATTGTTTTATCAATGAGTCCAATCTAAAAAGCCATCGGATGACTAATATTCAAAAATCGTCAAAAAAATCAAACTGTTTATCAATTAATTAGAAAGTCATCCGATGGCTATCATTGCAAATTTTTACTTTTTAAACCAGACTCAATAATGAATTTAAAATGTAAAATTTTGAATGTAGAATAAAAAGAAACCAGTATCAAGAATCCAGTATCAAGCATCAAGTATCCAGTATCCAGTATCAAGCATCAAGTATCAAGCATCAAGTATCCAGTATCAAGCATCAAGTATCCAGCACCAGGCTAAATATATACCGGCAGCTTAATTTTAAAAGTCGTACCTTTTCCTTCCTCAGATTCAAACCATATTTTACCTCCGCTATCAATTACAATACTTTTAACAATTGCGAGACCTAAACCCATTCCGCCTGATTTTGTAGTGAAACTCGGAAAGAATATTTTATCAGCTTGTTCCCTGGGAATACCGGAGCCATTATCAACTATTTTTATAATATAAAATTCGTTTTCAGGAATAATTGAAATGTCAATTTTTCCACCATCAGCGATACTAATTGCCTGAATAGAATTTTTTATCAGATTGTTAAAAACACGTAAAATTTGTTTTTTATCAGCAAAGACAAAGTATTTTTTATCTTTTTCTGCTTCAAAATTAATATCAACAAATTTTACATCTTTAAATAAATTAATGGAACTCCTTATTATTTTTGAAAGTTCAATTTTTTCATTTTTTGTTTGTGGCATTTTTGCAAAATCGGAAAATTCGCTTGCTATTGTAGAAAGTGAATCAATTTGTTCAATAATTGTTTGTGAAAACCTGTTAAGCCTTTTTTCCCAGTCCGGAGCTTTTTCGTCCCAGGCTTTTTTAAGGTATTGAACACTGAGTTTCATTGGAGTTAAGGGATTTTTAATTTCATGAGCAACCTGTTTAGCCATTTCTCTCCATGCACTCTCACGTTCTGATTTTGCAAGCAGTTCAGCACTTATAGCAAGTTCATCTATCATTCTATTATATTCAATTACAAGGCTGCCAATTTCATCTTTTCTTATCCATTCAATTTTTTCGTTTAATTTTCCTAATTGTAGTTTGCTTATTTTGTTCTCTAATAATTTAAGCGGTTTGGTTATGTATCTGGAAATAACAATAGCTATAAAAATAGCAATAGCAAATAACAATACGTAAATATTTATAAAGGCAGTAAGAAAAGTTGAAATTTCATTTTTTAATTCAGTTTGTTTAGCAAAATATGGAAGATTTAGATATGCAATGAGTTTGTTTTGCTCATTGAGAAAAGGAACGTAAGCAGACAGATAATCGTGATTGCCTATTTTTTCATTTTGTATAAAAAGTAATTTTTTATTTATTACAAGATGCCTGAAAGCTATTGTATTTATTTTGTCGGATACCAAACCCTCATCAAATATTTTTGGTCTGGAGGAAGCAATAAGATTTCCATCTAAATCATATAAATTAATATCTGAAAAAAACACAAGTGAAAATTTATTAAGAAGTTTGGATAAATATTCATGCATGTCAGGAGTTAAGCTTTCTTCGTCAGCAAGTTTATGTTCAAGCTCAATAAGTATAGAATGAGCTTTTTCGCTTAAAATTGTATGATTTTTATCATTATTTAATTTGATGATGTATAATAATGTCGAAGGCCCGATTATAATAAAGGAAAATAAAATTATTGAAACTATTGAAAACTGAAGACGGTTTCTGAAATTTAGTTCAATACGGTAACGATTAAAAGGCAAATAAATAATTGCAAGAAAAATTAATAAATAAATTGAATAAAATATTAATAAATAAGAAAAGGGAGCAATTATATCTAAAAATGTTTCTGATTTATTGCTGAGTATTAAGTCGGTTGATGAATCTATCTTATAATGTGTATGTCTGAAGCCATTTCTTATAAAAGACTGAGGAATACTATCATATTTGTTGTGGTAATTTGACAGTTTCAGACTATAATAATAATTACCGAACTTATAAATTAGCTCATCATTTTTGTATTTTGCATAAGAATAATTTGATAAGTTAGGATTAATATTTGCTTCTTTATCAATTAATAATTCAGGGTAGCCAAGTCCTTCAGGAATAAATTTTGAAGATAGTTCAATAAATAGAAACACAGAATCAATATTAAAATTTTGATTTCCTGCGAAAAAATATGAACCTATGTAGTTTGATTCTTCAGAATTAAGATCAAGAAAATAAAGATTATCGGTAGTTGTTAGTTTCCCAAAATTATCAATAATATCATTAAAATAATCTTTACAATTAATCAGGTAATTTTCAGGCTGAACATTTAGGATTTTATCCTTATAGCAAATAGTAACTAAAATATTGTATTTGCTCCAAAATGTATCGGAAAATTTGGATTTTATTTTTTCACAGGCAATAATTTCGACGCTATCACTAAACTGAGATTTAAATATATCTGTTAAAAGAATGGAATCGGAAAGAATTAAAGTATTGACTTCATCAAATATATGTTCAGCTAACGGATCATTCTTAAGAGAAAGTTTAACAGCTAATAAATCCCTTTTTTCTTCTTCTTTTATATTGTTGCTCTTATGTAAAATATATGTAGAAAGCAGTGAAAACAGCACTAAATAAAATGCGATAATGGAAAACGAAATAAAAGAATTATTTTTCTTAAAAATAATACAAAATGAACAAATATATAAAACTAAAAATATTAAACTTACTACATCTGTAATTTTAAAAAAGAAAAAAAGAAAAATTACAAAAGAAAAAGAAAAAATTAATAAATAATTTTTGATAGAAGCAGAATATTTGTAAGCCAAATCAAGAAGTTTGGCTGAAATAAAGAAATAGGAAATAATAAGAGTTGGAAAAATAACAAAACCAATAAAACTGATTCCCGAAATACTAAAAATGTTATTTAAATTTAATGAAATTGTTGAGTTTGTAACAAGGCTGCTAAGTAAATAATTAAGAATTATAAAAAACCCAAAAGATAAGAAG
>JAUXFX010000065.1 GCA_030622635.1 Bacteroidota bacterium | reverse complement strand
TACTGATTTTTATCCAGTTATTATTTTTATCCCTGACAGGCTGAATCGGAAGATGTGTGAATTTCTGAGGCAAATAACTAACAAGCTGGTTTCCGTCCTTTGTAAGATTTTGCCTGAAATAACCATAACGGTATAAAAGTCCGACACCTGTAATTTTTTTATTTGAATCGCTTGCCTGTTTCAGATAATCGCCGGCAAGTACTCCAAGTCCGCCTGAATATATTTTTAATGTTTCGTGGAGTCCAAACTCCATACTAAAATATGCTATCGGACTATCCGAATCATTGGGCTTTTCGTTAATATATTCTTTAAACCGTTTTAATACATTATTGTATTTTTCTAAAAAAGCATCATTCGACCCTAATTCATCAAACTTAGCGGCAGATAATTCTTCTAACAGGCTTATCGGATTATGGTCAAGTTTTTCCCATAGATCAACATCAATTTTTTGAAAAAGTTCAGTGGCTTCATAATCCCATGACCACCAAAGGTTTTTTGACAAATCTTGTAATCCTGAGAATTTTTCAGGAATATTTGGTTTTACAAGCACTTTTTTCCAAACAGGTGTTTCATTTTCAATTGGTTTGTAAACTCGTAATTTATATTGTAATTGTTTGTTTTTAAATAATTCAGGACGTAACTGCACTTTTTTTAATGCTATTGAATATGCCTTCCAATAATAATCAATCAGGTTTTCCCAAAGGGCTGTCCTTGAAATGCCGAAAGCTTCATTACGGATATTCTTCACATCTTTTTCCGCAGCATTTGAAAAGTTAATAATCCGGTTTGTAATATTTTTTACAACAAAGTCATCATTGTTTTCATTCCTTTTAATGACATCAACACTATTATTTTTTTGAATAAAATTCTCGTTTACCCATTTTCCAAAACCGGCAAGAGTGGTTGTTACGGTTGGAATAAAAAAAGCAATGCTTTCAAGCGGAGTATAGCCCCATGGCTCGTAATACGACGGAAAAACACTAATATCAAAACCAATCAGTAAATCATAATATAAGAGATTAAAAATTCCATCATCACCATTAAGATAAGCCGGAACAAAAATAACTTTCACCTTATCTTCAGGAGCATTATTTAAATTATTTTTTTTAATAAAATTCAGAACAGGGTCATTTTCCGGATCAATCAGCTTATGTGTAAGGTATTGATTTTTAAGTGGCTTTGAAAAGTCGATATTATTCATTCTTGCCAATAAACTATTATCAGGACCTGACTGTCCTGCCGGAACAGTAATAAAAGCAATAATATTACGATTGAGTTTTTTGTTTTTATTTAATTTTCCAAAAGCATTTAAGTAAAGGTCAATTCCTTTGTTTTTAAACTCATATCTTCCACTGTTTAAAACAAATAATGTGTCTTCCGGAACTTTTTGGTTTAACAAAGCTTCTGCAACATGAATAAGTTTTTTGCGAGCTGTTTTTCTTTTCTCATCAAAATTTTCCTTAGCCGGAACAAATGAATCTTCGAAACCGTTTGGAGTAATAATATCAGGATTTTTATTCAGAAAATAATAACATTCTTCTGAAGTAATCGGGCTTACGGTTGTAAATGAATCAGACAGTTGCGATGATAATTTTTCAAGTGAATGTTTTGCCACCACACCAAAGCGGCGGGCAAGCATATCAATATTAAATTTTGCAATTTCTTTGTACAGAGGAAGTCCGTTTCCGGCAATCGAACGTCCCATAACCGTAGCATGAGTAGTAAACACAGTACCGACCTGCGGAACTTTCTCCTTAAGATACAAAACACCGGTAGCAGTCATCCATTCGTGAAAATGAGCAATAATTTTATCGCTGACCGAACAATTATGATTATAAAAACTTTCAATGGTTTTTGCAGCAGCATAACCAAACAATGCAGGTTCGATATAATCCCATTGTCCTGTAAGGGAATCAAGTTTATATTTTTCCCAAAATAAAGTAAATATTTCATTTTTATGAGAAAAATACGGTGTAAAATCAACAAGTACCACAATTGGATTGCCGGCAATATTCCATCTGCCGATTCGTATCTTTATACCTTCATTCTCAGCTTTATCCCTCCAGTATTTTAGTAAAGTTCTATCTTCAATAAAATCGGGATTTTCGCTTGTTTCTTTCCAAACATCAGGTCCGATAAGAATATATTCACCATCAAATCCATTTATAATACTTTTGGCTTTAGTAGATAGAACCGTATAAATTCCGCCTACTTTGTTACATATCTCCCAACTTGTTTCAAAAATATAATCGGGTTTTATAGTTTTATTACTCATGTTCAAATTTAACTTATTACTGAAAAACCTGTTAGAAATAATTTCCAACAGGCTTATTTAAAATATACCATTACGTTAAATTATTCAAATCAGAAAAACTTCTTTATCTCTTTTTCAATCCTTTATTTCCGCCAAATTGATTTCTTTTGATTCGGAGCATTTATCTACTCTGATTATGAAATCTGATAAAATATTCATAAAGTTGATAAATGCCTCATAAGGTGTACCGTAAGGATTAAAATATTTATGAACATCGCCATCTGAAAACCATTTTGTACACATATAATAAAAATGGTCGCTTGTTTGCAGATATTTCCAGTCTCTCCTGATCTGTTCATCATCACAATATTTAACTTTTTTATAAATCGAATACAAGCTATCAAAAGCTTCATCTTGCAGATCATTTCCGAGCCATGCTGTCAGGTCTCTTTCTTCATCGGCCCATGAAATAGGATAGGGCACATGAATAGCGGAAACCGGTTGCAGGTTTTCCGAGACCTCCTGAGGCGTATTAAATGTAAAATTAGTACGTTCAAATACCATTCGTGGCAGGTTTTTCATAAATTCAAAAATACCGGTCTCTACCCATTGATGCTCACCAAAAGTTTCATAATCCATAAATAAATTAACAACTTCCTGTGCAGGATCAATCTGGTTGAGCCAGCCAACGAATTTTTCAGTAGTAAGGGGCCATTCGTCCCAACTTTGCTGCGAAAACCTAAATGCCATATCATCGCTAAGCCTGAAATTTTTTAGCAATAATTTTAATTTGGGATTGATCGCATTACAATAAATAAAATTCGGACTTTTCCAACCGAGAACATGTTTTGCACCTTCGGTAAGCATTGTTTTAAAACCCATTTCCGCAACCATTTCACCAATACCATCGGAATAAATCAACTCGGTATTTCTGAATGTTTTTGGCTTAACACCGAAAAGCTCTTTAATCTTTTTTTTGTGAGATTCAACTTGCTTTACAAATTCCTCTTTGTTTTTTAATGAAGAAAGTGAATGTGAATATGTTTCGGCTAAAAATTCAACACAACCGGTTTCAGCAAGTTTTTTAAAGCTTTCCAGAACATCCGGAGTATATTGCTCGAATTGGTCTAATGCTGTTCCAGAAATTGAGAATGAAACTTTAAATGCCGTGCCATATTCATTTATTAAATTTAGTAATAAATTGTTCATCGGCAAATAACATTTGTCAGCAACCCGCCTCATAATTGCCTGATTATTATAATCATCAAAATAATTATGATCCTTGCCAATATCAAAAAAACGATATGTGCGAAGCCTGAACGGCTGATGAACCTGAAAATAAAAACAAATTGATCTCATAAACTTTATATTTTTTTACTTTTGTCTTAACTTATATATTTTTACTGTATCAGTTCACAGTTTGAAATCCATAAGGACAAGTTTAGAAATTGGAAATTGGAAATTGGAAATTTATGTTATCATATTTTTGTTCTATTGATAAACGCATTCTATTTTGGACTAAACCAAATCATACAATTCTTCCGATAGTTTGTAAACCTCTAATTCGTAAACTCTTTTCATTTTTTTCTAATTTCTAATTTCCAATTTCAGCATTCTGTGAACGCTTACTTTTTATACTTTTATCTTTTATCTTTTATCTTAATATCTATATAACAACTGATCTATAAACATCATTAACTTTCACAGCAGCATTTTCCCATTTCAAATTATCAACTTCTTCTTTGCCGAATTTTCTAAATACCTTCGACAAGGCATTATAATGAAGCAAACCATAAATGGAATCAGCCAAAGCATCAATATCCCAAAAATCTACCTTAAGTGCATGAATTAGAATTTCTGAAACACCCGATTGCTTTGAAATAACGACAGGAACATTTGATCGCATGGCTTCAAGCGGGACAATACCAAAAGGCTCAGAAACGGAGGGCATTACAAACACATCACTCATTAAAAACATTTTGTTAACATCATCACCTTTTAAAAAACCTGCGAAATGAAAGTTTTTTGCTATACGTAAGTGTGCAACCCGGCTAACCATTTTATTGAGCATATCACCAGAACCTGCCATTACAAAACGAACATTATTATCAGCCTCAAGTACTCTTTTTGCTGCTTCGATAAAATACTCCGGTCCTTTTTGAAATGTAATTCTACCAACAAAACTTACAATTTTTTCATTAACATTCTTTTTTACACCTGAAGCACCTTTGTTTATAATCGGTTCAACTGCATTATGAACAGTAACAATTTTTTTAGGATCTATCCCGTATTTTTCAATAACCAACTTGCGGGTAAGATTACTAACTGTAATAACTTTATCAGCTTCTTCCATTCCTTTACGCTCAATGTCGTATACGCTTTGATTAATGTTTTCGCCGGAACGATCAAATTCGGTAGCGTGCATGTGAACAACCAATGGCTTCCCACTGACACTTTTAGCAGCTATTCCTGCCGGATAAGTTAACCAGTCGTGGGCATGAATAACATCAAAAGAACTGTTTGCAGCAACAGCAGAACTTATTAAGGCATAACGAGAAACTTCATCCATTAAATCTTTTCCATATTTTCCTGAAAAAGTAAACTTTTTTGATAACACGGATTTTTCTTTTTCTATCAAGTCTAATTCATTTTGTTCTACAATATGCTTAAACTCCTCAGGGCCAACGTAAGGGATCAGATTCGACCCTATCTCCATATAGGTTATACGATTCCAGTATTCCTGATAGGTAGTATCTTCATAATCAATTGTAATATCGCTTGCATTAACCAGCTTAACAGCTTCCTGATTTTCATCGCCATAAGCTTTGGGTACAACAAATATTACCTCAGTACCATGTTTTGTTAATCCTTTGGTTAATCCAAAACATGCAGTTCCAAGCCCTCCTGTTATATGAGGTGGAAATTCCCACCCAAACATTAATACTTTCATTTATAGTTATCGTATGTTGATTATGTTATATTGTTAAATGGTTTCATGGTTTCATGGTTTCATGGTTAAATGGTTTCATGGTTAAATGGTTTAACTGCTAAAACGTTAATTGATTATACATAAATCTAAAATCTTAATTCTTAAATCTCAATTCTTAATTCTAAAATCAATATTGTTATTATTCCTGTTTCCCCAATTCCCATCAATTTCTAATTTCTAATTTCTAATTTCTAATTATTTCCATTGTATTTCAACTGTATTTTTTTATCATCTGATTAATTCTAAGAAGTTCTGCAACACTCCATGCCTGAGATATTGCTCCACCTGCTTTATAAGGCGGGTCGCCGTCATAAACCTCTGAAATAGTTCCGATACCGGCTTCAGTCATAACATTTTCAAATCCTTTGAATAAAGATTTTACGAAAGCTACTCCGCCGGCTCCATGAATTTTCAGATATCCCTCAATAAAATGACCTAATAACCAAGGCCATACAATTCCCTGATGATAGGCGAGGTCTCTTTCCTTTTGATTTCCTTTATAAGTGCCTTTATATGAAGGATTTTTTGGTGATAAGGTTCTGAGTCCCCGTGGTGTTAATAATTCGCTTTCAACAGTATCTAAAACACTTTTCTGGATTTCCTGATCAATAGGACAATATTTTAATGAGGTTGCAAACACCTGGTTTGGTCTTACAGCCCAATCTTTGTAATCACCGTTAACATAATCAGCGAGATAAGCCTTTTCTTCACTCCAGAATGTTTCCTTAAATGAATTTGAAATTTTTTCAGGCAAATAACTCCAATTATTAATAAAATCTTTATCACCTGCCAACTTAGCCATTTCAAGGCTAAACATCACAGCATTGTACCACAAAGCATTAATTTCAACAGCACAACCAATTCTCGGAGTTACAGGTTTTCCATCTACAATTGCATCCATCCATGTTAATGCCATACCTTTTTCACCTGCGAAAATTAATCCGTTTTCTTGCATCTTAATATTAAAATCTGTTCCGTTACGAAAACCGTTTAAAATTAATTGCATTTTTTCGCCATAATTTTTCCATATTACATTTTCAGTACCGGAAGCTTCTGCATACTGCTGTAAAGCCCAGAAAAACCATAAAGGAGCATCAACAGAATTATACGCAGCTTCTTTGGATTCGCCACAATTTGGGAATAATGGTCCTTGCAGATTCTCCAGTAAAGTATCAATTACCGATTTGCAGGTTTTTATATCACCGGTAGTTAAAGTCAACCCTGGTAAAGAAATAAAAGTATCTCTGCCCCAGCTTCCAAACCATGGAAAACCGGCAATAATTTCGGTTTTATTACCTTTCTTTATAAGAAACTGCTTTGCAGAATTGATAAGGCAGTTTTCAAAACTATTTCGATGGATACGTTTTTTTATCTCAGCAGTAAATGATCTTTTTATTGAAACCGGATTAATTTCTTCCAAACCGGCAGCGAAAACAACACTTTCACCCTTTTTAAGAGGGACTTCGAAAAATCCGGGAACATAAAGGTCTTCCAAAAATTCATACCCTCTTTCCTTTTCTCTTATATATTCAATATTATAATACCAGTGCGGGACATGAGTGTATTCAGCAGCTTTAGAAAACTGCATATTCAAATATGAATATCCCTTATACATTTGAATTTTTATTCCATTCCTGATATTTTTATATTTGTTATTCAATACAATATTTGACGAACTTAGTTTATGAACATTTCTAAACGCTAAAAAAGGTTTAAGTCGTAAAATTACCGGTAAATAAGCATCTTCAAGAGAATACCTGATTAAAATACGATCGCTGTCGCAGGCAAAAAGCATTTCTTTTGTCAGTACAACATTACCCACTCTATAAGTAAGTTTGGGAATTGGCTCGGCACTAAAATCCCTGATATATTTGTGTCCTTTAGGGTCATATACCCCACCATCATACATGTGAATACTTAGATTAAACTCAGCTTCTTTCTGAATAATTGTTTCATCAAGATTTGATAATAAAACATGATTATCAAAATCAATTTCCGGTTGAGGAGTAATTAACAAACCATGATATTTTCTTGTATTACAATTTATAATAGTTGTACTTGCATAAGAACCCGTTGTATTTGAGCGTATCAGCTCTCGTTTCAACGAATACTCCAAATTAATCAATTGATTTTTATCAAAATTTATATAACTCATATTCTGCTTCTTACAAAATTTTTTATTACAGAGATTAATTTTGCAAAACTAAAAAATTTAATCTCAATTTATTTATTATATTTCTTTTATTTCAAAAATATTTTCGATTACGAAAATAACGCGGGAAAGGTAAAGTGCTCGCATGGCTCGAAGCAGATACATTGCTCATAAAATTAAAAAATTCTGTTTAAACCATAATTCAAAAATCGGATCCATAAAATACGCTTGTTTCGTGTTCCGTATTAAACCAAACATTATAACACAATTGTTGTACATAGTAAGGATTGTTCTGTACCAGGTCTGCAATACTTCCTGCCATCTCAGCGGAAATATATTTATTAGTAACAATATTTCCAAATTTGAAAGGTGTTTTCATAATTTTACCTATTAGTATTATACTACTTGGTATAATACGCAAAGGTATAATATCTTTTAGGTTTATGCAACTTTATATAATTCTCAGCTCGCGCTCGTTTGTACCTAAAATCCGCAAATATTTTTTTGTTAGCCGCGAATATCACGAATTTACACGAATTTTACTTCACCCATTTGGGTAAAGTAAAATAATCTATATTTTATGGTTATTCGCGCATTCGCGGCTATTTATATATTTTATTTGCGGATTTATGGTTGTAACGAGTGCGGAATATTATAGTGTTTGTAACGCTAATTATATGTTTTTAGCTTTGGTGTTATTAATTAGCAGTTTGTGATTTTTTCTTGTAAAAACATCAATCCAGCCTACAATAGTCATAGTTATGAAATAGGCTTCTTCTTGATCAAAAATTTTATATTTATCTGACATAAAACCAAAATTATTAATTTTATCTAAATGTGTTATTTGTCGTTATAAACGACATATTACAAGGCACTCGTTACAAACGAGCGCCAGCTGAGATGTTTTGAAACTTAATTTGAAAATAATATAGTCTCTTAGGCAAATCTACTGAACAACAATCTTTTCAACTTTTACGGAAATATTACTTTGGACTTTGAAATAGTATGTTCCTTTTGGATATTTCGTCATATCAAGTTGATCTTTAATCTTTCCTGAAACATTAACAAACTTATCCGTTAATATTACATGTCCTTGTGTGTTCAAAACGGTTATGATAATATTTTCATTTTTTACGCCGGATATTATATAATTAAGCATTCCGGTTGTTGGGTTTGGAATCAAGCTTATTGTTAAATCATTAACATCATGGTCAATCATGCCGGTACATTCATCAATAGTTATTAATACATTATCAATAACTTCATCGTTACAAGGTTCAACAGGATAAGCAGTTAAAGTTAATTGGACAGAACCATTTAAAATATCATCTGTTCCGGGAGTATAAGTTGCTGTCAATGAAGTATCGTAATCAAACACCCCATCACCTTGGGTTGTCCATAAAACCGAACTTTGGTTTACAGCATATCCTGATAAAGTAATTGATTCATCCTGACAAATGGTTGTATCATTTCCTGCATTGGAAACAGGAACAGGTGAAAAAGATAACAGCATACTATCACTAATTACATCACCCGGTATTAATCCGTATGCAGTTAAAGTTAGAGTTACCTGACCGTTTTCAAGGTCTTCGGGACCACGCCAGTAAAGAGCGTTTAATGATGCAGGATTGCCGAAAATACCATCTCCGGAAGTAGTCCAAAAAACAGAATTATTATTGGTAGCTGCACCAGACACCTGATAAGTAGTGTCTTCACATACTGAATCATCATCACCTGCATTAACTGTGGCATAAGCAACAGGATCAAAATTAAATGATGATATTCGTGTTTTCCAGCCACCATTCATATATTCCTGTGTGTACCAAAAAGTAGAATCATCAGACGGGTCAACAGCCATCATACTGTAATCGCCCCAGCGATGAAAACTTGTTTGTGAACCAAAACCCTGCACCAATTCAACTTCGGCAAGGTTCATCTCACCTAAAGGAGCATTGGCAGTACGTCCTGTATAACGAACAGATGGCGAAACAGTACTGCTTGAAACCGTATAACCAAGGGCAATATTTCCAAGTCCGTTCATTGCAATACTTCCCATCCAGCGATGGTTATCATCAGGAGAATACGTACCCTGCTGATAAATTATCCATCCGTTCCCGTCATGGTAATCACGCATTTCATACCATCTTACCCCGCCAAGCCCGCTTCCATTAACATCAACGGTATGGTTAGTTACCATCACATCATAATCATTAAATTTCCTGTATTGTAAACGATACATTAGCCGGTCTGAAAGTGTTTCAAGCTTAGTAGATGTATTTGGTTGCGGGATACATCTCGTTCTTGGTGCAGTACAAAGTTGCCAGTCAAAAGGTTCTGTTTGTAAAATAAAAGCTTCGGTAAAAGTGGAATTGCCCGTAGTTGTCCAATCAACATTAAATTCCCAGATTCTTAATTGATCAAAGCTATAACCCCAGGCATCATCATTAAAATATACAAAATAATTAGGTGCATCCGAAGGCGGAGGAGTACCATCAAAGTCAGAAGGCAACATGCTGGCGGGGTCGCTGCCGTCAGGCATGTCAAAAAGAACCATTCTTGCATTAGTATCACCTACAAGCATAGCATCGCGTTCAAAAGCTGCTGCTGCTGCACGGAAGTAACTTCCGAATATATTAAAAGATGCATAATAAGCATCGTGCCAAACACCAAATTTCGGATAGTCGTTAAATGCAGGGAATTGAAAAGCATACTGATAATATGCTCCGAGCGGGTCGCCGGTTTCGGAAACAGCAATTAACTGCCAGTAAGTTCCGTTGGAGGTATTAATTGCAAACTGGCTTGCCATCCATCTGTCAGCTACTTCATCGTAAAGAACAATCGGGTCACCGTCATTAGTGCCTGTCCATGGACCAATAAATCCTGCCCATAATGTACTGTTATCCACTGGTCCGTATAATTGATTTCCTTCTTTATCCCAGATAGCAAAAGAAAGATTTATCATTTGAAAATAATGACCTGTTCCAACATCACCTTCAGTATCAGGAGGGAAAACACCGTTAACATTTCCTATTCCATTAAAATTCTGTACCGGACCTCTTCCCTGTTCAACTTTACCCTGATAATCCTGCAAAACAGGATCAACACCATCTGGAAGTGCATTTTCATTGTATGGTCTGTTAGTCTTAAAATTTTCTTCATTCCTGATTATTCCATCTTTCCAGCTACGGTCTCTTGTGCCGGGAGGAATTTGCTTCATATCACGCAAAGGAATTGTTTTGCGAAAATATTTTGCTTTACTTACAGTTGGTGTTAATTGTGCATTACCAACCAAAACGCTCATAATAAATATTACCAGTAAAGGTAAAGACTTAATTTTTTTCATTTTATAAATTGTTAGTTACTATTTTAAATTCAAATTTCTTTTTCAACTTATCTCTAAATAAATAAATCATAAAATAATAAGGAATAAGCAAAACTAAGGAAATTAATCCGGCAAGTCCTTCATTTCCTGTTAAACTTATCAAAACAATCAATGAAATCAAAACTACGAGAAAAGGAAAAAAATAACCATAAGACACTGCTTTTGGACCCATTGATCTTTCCATTATAACTGTAACCTGGTCTCCAACTTTATAATTGTCGCTTGACTTCTTTGATATCCCAATAACTTTTTCTTTCATATCGGCAACAGCGCACATACTTTTTGCAAGACAGCCTGAGCAAGCCGATTGCGATAAAATTGTAACATTAATTATATCTTTATCAATGCTCTTAATAATACCTGTATGCATTATTGAGTCAAAAGTATTACTCATGCAATCTGATTTTTTGCAAAAGTAAGTAAAATAGTCAATTTTTTAGATATTTAAAAGGAATTAAAATTTTGCGATGAATTTTTTTTAAGATATTCATTCATTTGGATAACATCCACAGCATTAATTGTTAAAACACCATTTTCGCTTACGCTGATTGATATTTTAAGATCAACATCAACATTTGAAAAATCATAATTCATATAGGTAATACCTTTGATCTCTTCAAAGCTCTCTCCATACTTTTCAGCCATTTCGAAAGCAAGTTTATAATTTTTACTTAAAGGGATGCCGGCTTTTTCGGCAATAATTTTTGCTTGTTCCATAGCTTTTTCATAACTTCCGTTATAAACTAAAATAACAGAATTATATCCTTCATCAGGGTTGTCAATAGAGGTTTGCTGCGAAAAATCTTCATCAAGCTTTAAACCCTGCGGTTCTGTTAATCCAAAATTTTTTGCCCATTGGGGAAGGTTTACAGCTGGATTCAAGTTTGATCTTCTGGCAATTTCGCGGCTGTATTTATGGTTGATCTCCTCAGTTAGTCTGGCTGCTTCTTCCTCGGTCAATTCACCTGCTTTATACCTTTTTTCAATATCATTCAATTTTTTATTAAGCATATCAACCATATTCATGGCTTCATCAATATCTTTAAGTGATTCGCTGAAAGCATCAATTTGTTCCTTAAAATCTTCTTTTTGAGGTTGGTCATGCGATGAAGTACAGGATACTAAAACTACTACTATACAAACTGACAGGAAATATTTGAGAATGTAAAAACATTTTTTCATGTTATCTTTTTTTTACAAAAATAAATAATTTCAAATAAAAACATTAAAGAATAATCAATATTTTTATTTCATTTTATTATATTTGCATAAATCATTACTTCAGATATTTTTGCTTAACAATCAAACAAATTTTTATTATGAAAACTCTATTAATTATATCTATTATTTTGTTATCCGTAATTACGATAAATTCACCTGCTGTAGCTCAGACTCCGGATGAAATAAATGAGAATATCGCTAATGCAATAAAAACCGGTAATTCAAAAATGCTGGCTGAATTTTTTAATTCTACCATTGATATTAGCTTACCCAAAAACGAAGATATTTACAGCAAAGCACAGGCTGAATTGGTAATTAAGGATTTCTTTAAAAAAAATCCCCCTAAATCATTCAAAATAAATCATCAGGGGTCATCAGATGCCGGTTCCAAATATATTATCGGAACTTACATCTCTTCTGAAAAAACATTCAGAACTTATATCTTGCTTGAAAAAGTTAACACAAAATATTTGATTCAACAATTACAGTTTGAAGTTGATTAATTTTTAAATTTATTCTGCAAAATATTTATTTTAATGATAATAGATGAAATAATTGAAAGGGCTTTGGAAGAAGATCTTGGTGACGGCGATTTTACTTCCCTGGCAACCATTCCCGAAAATGCCTGTGGCAAAGCTCAATTATTAATTAAAGAAGACGGGATTCTGGCAGGAGTTGAAATTGCAAAAAAAATATTTCAGAAAGTTGATAAGAATATCAAATTCAGGATATTATTGAAAGACGGAACAAAAGTTAAAAAAGGAGATATAGTTTTTACCGTTGAAGGAAAATCAATTTCAATTTTATCTGCCGAACGGCTTGCACTTAATTTTATGCAACGTTTAAGCGGGATTGCAACTGCCACTAATAAAATAGTTTCACAACTCAAAGGATTAAAAACAAAAGTTTTAGATACACGCAAAACCACTCCCAATCTCCGATTGCTCGAAAAAGAGGCAGTAAGAATCGGCGGGGGCGAAAATCACAGGATGGGTTTATACGATATGATCATGATAAAAGATAATCATGTTGATTTTGCCGGAGGAATTAAACAAGCTATAAATGCCACAAAAAATTATTTAAAGAAGAATAATAAAAAACTTAAAATTGAAATTGAAGTAAGAAATTTTGATGAACTAAATCAGGTGATTGAATGTGGCGAAGTTGACAGAATAATGCTTGATAATTTTTCGCCCGAAGATTTAAAAAAAGCTATAAATATCATAAACGGAAGATATGAAACCGAAGCATCTGGCGGGATAGGTATTAATAACATCAGAAAATATGCTGAAAGCGAAGTTGATTTTATTTCTGTAGGAGCTTTAACACATCACATTAAAAGCCTTGATATGAGTTTAAAAGCAATTAAGTAAAATAAATTAAAAATTATCTGTTTTGAAAATCATTAATGATACCGTTAATCTCTTTAAAAAAAAATTTAATTCATTAGCTAATTTAGCCAAAAAAATTTATTTACCGGGCTTTGAAGGAATACCATTATATGATGTAATTGTTTTTTTCTTCAGAGGAATCCGGAAAAGCTCATTAATATCAAGAGCAAATTCTTTATCATTTACATTTGTACTTGCCATCTTCCCTGCAATTATTTTCTTTTTTACTCTAATACCTTACATTCCTGTTGAAAATTTGCATACTACCATCATGGAAATGATAAGAAATGCCCTTCCTGATGATGCTTACAATACTGTAAAAAGCACAATTGAGGATATTCTTAAACACCACGATAGCGGGCTGCTTTCATTCGGTTTTATTTTTGCCTTATTTTTTTCCACCAATGGAATGATGGGAATTATGAAAGCATTTAACCGCTCATCGCATACACTTGAAACACGTTCGGATTTTAAACTCCGGCTTATTTCAGTTTTGTTGGTTTTAATAATTTCAATCATAGTCCTTTTGGCAATGAACATTTTAATATTTACTAATGTTGTATTAAATTATCTTGTCTTACATGACATCCTAAGAAGTGAATTTACATATTACCTGATAATAGCAGGTAAGTGGATCATTATACTTATTATCATATTTACTGCCATCTCATTCATTTACTACCTTGCTCCAGCTAAAAAACGTTATTTCAGGTTTATTTCCGCAGGCTCCACACTGGCAACAATACTTTCACTAATATTTATATTCGGATTTAATTTTTATATTAATAATTTTTCGCGTTACAACGAATTTTACGGATCAATCGGAACACTAATTATACTCATGCTCTGGGTAAATCTCAATGCAATTGTTTTACTGATAGGATTTGAGCTGAATGCAAGTATTTATGATGCGAAAAAGATAAAAGACAGGAAGAAATAATTTGGATACTCTTTAAAAAAATATAATATGAAAAAAATTTATTTATCATTAGCTCTTTTATTTATTTCTATTCTTTTTATATCAAATTTAAAAGCACAGTCGCCTCAATCTTTTAAATATCAGGCAGTGGCAAGAGATAATATTGGAAACGTT
>JAUXFX010000073.1 GCA_030622635.1 Bacteroidota bacterium | reverse complement strand
CAAATATTCTTCCTGAAAAGTTTTTCTCTTATGATGGGCATGCTGGTTTTCTATATATGCCTTAACTTTATCAACCTGTGTCGGATTTACCGAAAACGCACCATATCCATTCTGCCAGTAAAAATTATTCATACGCCTGTGATTGTCCCATATTGATTTTATTTTGATTTCGCCCTTTCAGGGCTTTACGGTAATGAGAGTGTTCTATTACACAGGGCTTTCACCCTGTGTTGATGATTATGCTCCTTCGGAGCTATTCTGTAAATCGCTGCCTTTTCACTTGAAGTAAAATGGAAGAATTAATAATCACTAAAAGAATTTTCTTAGAAGTACTAACTTATCAAACAGCAGGTTTAATATCTTTAATATTTAGCTGAATTGTTGTTTTATTATTCCATGTATTTTCCTCAATATGATAGCAAATATCAAAGGGAATGCCTTTTCTAATATATTCTAAATGTTTTCCCTGTTGAAATGCAATGGCTGAAACAGGATACCCTGAAATATCACGATGAACAACATTAAGTTTTAAATGATTATTTCCCACTATTCGTGCATAACCCGAATCAATTACACCATTTGTTTGAAACACGGGAGTCATGTTATTGGGTCCAAATGGTGCAAACTGTTTTAATATCCTGTAAAACTTTTTATTAATATCATTAAGATTAAGCTTTGCATCAATTTCAATTTCAGGAATAAGCATATGATCTTCAATTGTCTCAGAAACAATATTTTCAAACCGCTCCTGAAAGGTTTTCAAATTTTCCTCTTTAAGCGATAAACCTGCAGCGTATTTGTGCCCTCCGAAATGTTCAAGCAAATCGCTACAGGCATCAACAGCATCATAAATATCAAAATCCTTTACTGAACGAGCCGATCCTGTAATCAAATCATTAGATTTTGTTAAAACAATAGTCGGACGATAATAGGTTTCCGTAAGCCTTGAAGCAACAATACCAATTACTCCTTTATGCCAGTCCGGATCAAAAACAACTGTGGTTTTACCATTTTTTAGCTTCTCATTACTACCGATCATGTCAAGGGCTTGTTTTGTTGTTTGTGTATCAAGGTTACGCCGCTCCGTATTTAAAGTATTTATTTGTTCTGCAACTTTATCAGCAGAACCAATGTCCTCAGAAATTAATAATTTTACAGAGTTATTGGCACTTTCAATCCTTCCGGCAGCATTTATTCTTGGTCCTACTAAAAACACAAGATCATTAATAATTAATTCCTTGTTAAATATATTCCCTGTATTTATGTCCGTTTTTTTTCTTATAACATTGCTGTATTTTAAAATTGCTTCAATGCCCGGGCGGGGATTTGAATTTAAAACTTTTAAACCGTAATGAGCCAATATCCTGTTTTCTCCGGTCACGGGAACAATATCCGATGCAATGCTCGTTACTACAAGATCAAGATATTTTTCAAGGTTTTCAAATGATTCACCTGTCTTTTGGTTATATGCCTGGATAAGTTTAAAACCCACTCCACAACCCGATAATTCTTTAAATGGATAGTTACAATCTTCTCTTTTAGGGTCTAAAACTGCATAAGCTTCCGGTATTTTATTTCCTGGGCGGTGATGGTCACAAATTATAAAATCAACTTTTTTGCTTTTTGCATACTGAATTTTTTCAACTGCTTTTATTCCACAATCCAATGCAATTACAAGCGAAAAATTATTTTTTGCTGCAAAATCTATTCCCTGAATGGAAATTCCATAACCTTCGGTATCTCTGTCCGGAATATAAAAATCAACATTGGAATATATGTTTTTTAAATATAAATAAACCGTTGCCACAGCCGTAGTTCCATCCACATCATAATCGCCGTAAACAAGAATTTTTTCATTGTTTTTTATTGCATTCTTTATTCTTTGCACGGCTTTATCCATATCCTTCATTAAAAAGGGGTCATGGATATCTGAAAGTTGTGGTCTGAAAAAATATTTTGCTCCGTCAAAATCTGTAATACTTCGCTGAACTAATAAATTTGCTAAAAGATTATTTATATTTAATTTTTCAGCTAAAATTTTAACCGACTCTGCATCACCCTGTTCCTTTATAAACCAATGTTTTTCCATTCTTATAATCTTTCTTTCAATTTAATTAACTCGCTAAAAAAAATTTTATACTTAAAAAGTAGTTCTCATAGCTTCAACAGGATTTAATCTTGAAGCAGAATATGCAGGTATAAAACCGGATACCAATCCTATAAATCCGGAAACAAAAATTCCAATAAGTATATTTCCTTCAGTAAGAACCAATTTTAATGCAAAATCCTGAGAATTAACCAACACAACAATTATAAATATAATCATCAATCCAACTATTCCCCCAAACAATGAAAGAAAAATTGCTTCAAATAAAAATTGTAATAAAATAAAATATTTTTTTGCACCAAGCGATTTCTGAATACCTATCTGGCTGGTTCGCTCTTTAACCGAAACAAACATAATATTGGCAATACCAAAACCTCCTACTAATAATGAAAACCCACCGATTATCCATCCAACCATTGCAATCACACCAAATAAATCATCAAAGCCCTTTGAAATAATATCGGTTTCATTAATTGCAAAATCATCTTCCGCCGAAGGTTTAAGCTTGTGAATTGAACGCATTATCCCGGTTAATTCGTCCTTTAATTCTTCATTCGAAACCATAGGCTTTGCCCTTACAACAATTGTTGAACCAATATTCCTGACATCCAAAACATTTCTTGCAAAATTTATAGGTATAATAACCTGATCATCCGAAGTATTACCAAACATATCTTCCCCTTCTTTTTTCATTACTCCGATAACAACAAGTTTTCTTCCAAAAATTTTAATTTTTTTATTTAACGGTTCAATATTATTAAAAATATTTGTTGCTATTTCACTTCCGATAATTGCAACATTTCTCCCACTTACCGATTCAATTTGCGTAAAATATCTTCCTTCGTTTAAATCAAACGGCATTACTATATTAAAATCCTGGGATACAGCAATAATATTTACATTTTCAATATTATTATTTTCATATTTAACATTTTTGGTAACCCCAATCATAAAAGCACTTGCTTCTGATGTCTGGCTTCTTTTCTGAATCTCATTAAGGTCTTTTATGTTTGGTTCCGGTCGTTGCCAGTATTTCCACCAGGGATAATCACCCCCCATTGCCCATGGCCATTTCTGAACAAATAACACATTGTCTCCAAGCGAATCAATACTTTTTCTTATTGAATTTTCCATTGAATCAAAAACAGTAAATACAGAAATTATTGAAAAAATGCCTATTGTAATGCCAAGCAAAGAAAGTATGGTACGGGTTTTATTAACAATTATTTCATGAAAAGCAAAAATAAAACTCTCTCTTAGTAATTTTAAAAAAATCATATTATTACCTATTCTGATTAATAAACTGACACTGAACGATAATGCAAAAAAACAGGTGTACACTCAATATTAATAGCAAATAGTTAGTTAATTTGGTGTTCGTTAAGTTTATGCGTTTCAGTATAAAAAAGTAAAATTAATATAATTACTCAATTTTTACATAAAATATATTGTATCTTGTGTTGATTTTTAATAAAATTGCAAATTATACTAAATTAAATTCCCATACTTTGAAAAAAATTAAAAATGCCCTGATTTCAGTTTACTATAAAGACGGTCTCGAAAAAATTGTAACACTTCTTAATGAATTAAATATTAACATTTACTCAACTGGTGGCACTTTCAGTTTTATTGAAAATCTCGGTATTAAAGCAACCCCTGTTGAATCCGTAACTTCATATCCCTCAATTTTAGGAGGTCGTGTTAAAACCCTTCACCCAAAAATTTTTGGCGGAATTCTTTTTCGCAGAGACAATAAAAGCGATAATCAGCAAATCAAAGAATTTAAAATTCCTGAAATTGACCTTGTAATTGTTGACCTTTATCCGTTTGAAGAAACCATAGCAAGCAGCAACAAAGAACAGGAAATCATCGAAAAAATTGATATTGGTGGTATTTCATTGATACGTGCTGCAGCAAAAAATTTTAAAGATGTTCTGGTTGTTCCATCTTCAAATAATTATGATGATTTGATTAATCTGCTGAAGGAAAAAAATGCTTATACTTCTGTTGAAGACCGCAAATTATTTGCTGCTCACGCTTTTAATATATCATCACATTACGACACTGCTATTTTCAATTATTTTAATAATAACTTCATCAAATCATTTAAACACAGCGTTCTTTCTTCAAATATTTTAAGATATGGTGAAAACCCACATCAGGAAGGTATATTTTACGGAAACCTGAATAATGTTTTTAAACAATTGCACGGTAAAGCAATTTCATACAATAATCTTGTCGATCTGGATGCAGCTATTAACTTAATTAAAGAATTTGAAAAAACCACATTTGCCATCCTAAAACATAATAATGCATGCGGACTGGCAAGCAGGTCTGTTCTTATTGAAGCATGGAAAGATGCATTAGCCGCAGACCCGGTTTCTGCATTTGGTGGTGTTTTAATTACTAATGAAATTGTTAATGAGGAAACAGCCACTGAAATCAATAAATTATTCTTTGAAATAATATTAGCCCCCGGATATGATAATTTTTCACTTGAATTGCTAAAATCAAAGAAAAATAGAATAATTTTGCAAAAATTATCGTTTGATTTTCAGGATAAACAATTTAGGTCAATTTTAAACGGTGTAATTGAACAGAATAAAGATTTAAAAACCGATACTATTGATGACTTAAAAACCGTTACTAAAATTGAACCAACTGAAAAAGAAAAGGAAGATCTGATTTTTGCCAATATAATTGTAAAGCATACAAAATCAAATACTATTGTTTTGGCAAAAAACAAACAATTGATTGCAAGTGGTGTTGGTCAAACATCAAGGGTTGATGCCCTGAAACAAGCTATTGCTAAAGCTAACAGTTTCGGATTTGAATTGGATGGTGCTGTAATGGCTTCAGATGCATTTTTCCCTTTTGCCGATTCGGTTGAAATTGCACATAATGCCGGAATTACAGCGGTTATACAGCCTGGCGGATCAATCAGGGATAAAGACTCTATTGAGTTTTGCAATAATAATAAAATGTCAATGGTTTTTACAGGAACCAGACATTTTAAACATTAAATCTTTTACAATATGGGATTATTTTCATTTTTAACTAAGGAATTAGCTATTGATTTAGGAACTGCAAACACAATTATTATATATAATGATAAGGTTGTTGTTGACGAACCTTCAATAATTGCACTTGAAAGAAATACAGGAAAGATCATCGCTGTTGGCAAAAAGGCTATGATGATGCATGGTAAGACCCATGAAAACATTAAAACCATCCGTCCTTTGAAAGACGGCGTAATTGCCGATTTCCAATCTGCCGAATATATGATCAGGGAAATGATCAGGATGACTGAAAATAAACGGTCTTGGTTTCCACCGGCTTTAAAAATGGTTATTTGCATTCCCTCAGGCATTACAGAGGTTGAAGAAAGAGCTGTTAAAGATTCTGCTGAGCAAGCCGGTGCTAAAGAAGTCAGATTAATTCACGAGCCTATGGCAGCAGCTATTGGTATAGGAATTGATGTTCTGGAACCAACCGGAAACATGGTTATTGACATTGGCGGGGGAACTTCTGAGATTGCGGTAATTGCCCTTGGCGGAATTGTTAACAATAAATCCATTCGCATTGCAGGTGATGATTTTACTTCCGATATTGTTGAATACATGAGAAAACAACATAATATTACTATCGGGGAACGAACAGCAGAAAGGATTAAAATTGAAGTTGGTGCTGCAATGACAGATATTGATAATCCACCGGATGATTATGCTGTTCACGGAAGAGATATGTTAACCGGAATCCCTAAAGAAATAATTGTGAATTATGCTGAGATCTCACATGCACTGGATAAATCCATATCTAAAATTGAAGCAGCAATTTTAAACGCCCTTGAAATGACACCACCCGAGCTATCTGCTGATATTTATAGAACCGGAATTTACCTTGCAGGTGGAAGTTCATTGTTGCGTGGTCTTAAAGAAAGGATCCACCTAAAAACAAAATTACCTGTCCACCTTGCCGAAGACCCTTTAAGAGCTGTTGCACGTGGTACAGGAATTGCCCTTAAGAATTTTGATAAATTTACTTTCTTAATAAAATAGATCATAATCTTTATGCGACACTTGCTTGCGTTTCTGCTGAGACATTATTTTATCTTGTTATTTATCCTGCTTGAAGTATTCGCATTTTCACTTATTATTAATAATAACTATTATCACAATTCCGTGATATTAAATTCTACTAATCATTTTACAGGTTCAATATTAAATACATTTAATAATATTTCAGAATATTTTTCACTTAAATATGTTAACAAAGAATTAGCCGAAGAGAATGCCCGGTTACATTCGTTATCGGAAAAATCTTTTATTAAAACAGATACAGATTTTCTATATAAAGATACACTTTACAAATACATAAGTGCCAAGGTAATAAACAACTCTACAAATAAAAGAAACAATTATCTGATGATCAACAAAGGCACAAAACATGGAATAAAAGCAGATATGGGTGTTGTTTGCTCAAATGGCATTGTCGGCATAATTATAAGTGCCTCTGAAAATTTTTGTTCTGTAATGTCTGTGCTTCATGAGAATGCAAAAATCAGTGCAAAAATAAAAAAGAACAATCAATTAGTGAATGTTGTGTGGAACAATATTGATTATAAAATCGGTACTATTGAGGATATTCCTACACAAATATATATACATTACGGTGATACTATTATTACAAGCGGTCATTCTTTTATATTTCCCGAAGGAATTATAATTGGTACTGTAAAAAATTACATAACTGATAAGGGGGAAAGCATGAACAGGGCTTTAATTGACTTTTCAACTGATTTTAACAACTTAAATTATGTTTATATTATAGATAACCTTATGAAAGATGAGCAATTAAATTTAGAGGAAATTATTGAATATGAGTAATATTTATCTTAAATATACTTTACTTTTTGTTTTTCTGATTTTGTTTCAGGTTTTAGTCCTGAACAATATTCAGTTCAGCGGTTATGTTAATCCGTATTTATATGTTTTGTTTATTTTATTATTACCTTTTGAAACGCCAAAATGGTTATTACTAATTTTAGCTTTTTTTCTTGGTTTTAGTGTGGATATTTTTACAAAAACTATCGGGATGAATATAGCGGCATCAGTTTTTATGGCATTCTGCCGCCCCTCGGTAATATATCTGTTATCTCCCAAACAGGATTTTGTGCCAGGCATCAGGCCCTGTATTAAGGATTTGGGTTTCAGGTGGTTTTTTGCCTATTCCTTAATTCTTATTCTTTTACATCATTTGGTTTTATTTTACATAGAAGTTTTCCGCTTTAGCAATTTTTTTTCTACTCTTTACAAAATAACCATAAGCACTGTTTTCACATTGACTTTAGTCATTTTATGTCAATATCTGTTTTATAACTTTAAAAAAACGTAAGCGGCTTGGATTGCGGGGTTTTATTGCTGCTTAGAAATTCTTATGGGAATTCTAAGACGTCTTGAACTTTTGGTTCAAGCCAAAAGAACAATTAAAAAATAGCTACTATCCTAAATTATATCCTGCCTTTTCCCAGGCTTCTTTCATTATAGGATTTTTCTTCAGGTACTCATCTACTAATTAACTCCTCCTAAAATCCCTGATTCTGCCTTTATTCTTTCTTTTATCAGGAAATTTTATATCATAGTAAATATCTATATAATAAGACAAAATATCTTTTAAATCTTTTCTGTTAACTAAATGCTGTATTTTTTTTGTTTCATAAAGTTTATCAGTACAAACAACTTCTCTGTCAACATCAAAACCTGCTCCGATAACTACTCTTGGACCGGCAAATTCAACTAAACTTCCTTTCTCACCAATCATAATATCTCCTTGAGTTACATAGCTTGCATAAGCTCCTCCTGTAGTAGGACCTGTAATAACAGATAAATATAATATTCCTTCCCTTTTTATGTCTAATAAAGACATATTCATTTTTGCCATCTGTGCCAAAGCCATAGGGCCTTCATTCATTCTTGCACCACCCGAAGAACATACAGAGATAAAAGGATATTTATTCTTTACAGCATAATCAACAGCTCTTTTAAACTTTTCGCCAAAAACAGCACCAAAAGACCCGCCAATATACTTTATATCAGATATTACCAAAACAATGTTTTTTCCATTAACCTTCGCTTTACCTGTTACCAAGCCTTCTTTAGAAAAGGTTTTTCCTTCCATTTTTTCTAATACTTTTTTATATGCACCAAAATTATATCTTTCGCTTCCATCTAATTTTTTAATCGTCAAATCACTTTCCATTTCATGAAATGTATTACTATCACAAATCTTCTCTATTTGCTCTTCAATACAAAGATATTCACCTTTCCCACACTTTGGACATGCATAAAAATTATCTATATATTTCTTTAAAGAAACAAAACCACAACCACCGGCAACTTTAAATATATTTTTATCTTTATCCCATTCTTTTTCACATTTAAATAATTCCGTATCATCAATACCCTCTTTTTCCATGTGTGCTTTTATTAATACCATAGTATGAAAATCTTCACGCTCAATATCAACAGTATTAATATTTTCCGGTACTATTCTTTTTGTTATTCTTTTAGCCAGTTTGTCTAATTTATTATAAAATCTTCCATAATTCAAAACCTTTTTTCTTCTCTCTTTCAATATTTTATTAAAAGCTTTCTTTTGTACAATTTTTTCCCCTTTTTTATTAGTTTGTACCCATTCATTCAGGGTTTCAATTAAAGAATTTTTTATTATATTTATTGTAAATTCATAATTAGTATGTGCCCCTGCTATTGGTTCGGGCAGAATACCATCAATCATTCCTATCTCTTTTATATGTTCTGCTCCGGGGCGTAATACCTCTAAAGCATCTTTTACCGTATCTTCTATATTTTCACCTGCAGCTAATCTTTTATGAAATATTATTCTACTACAACTTTCAGGTGCAATAACCGAGTAAAGTGCATTTTCAAACATGTAACTTTTATCAGTAACCTGTAAAGCTAAAGCGCCGCCACTGCCCCCTTCACCAATAACATAAGAAACAGTAGGAGTTTCTACTGCACAAAATCTGCTAATACAATCGGAAATTAAAAAAGATTGCCCGCCAAGCTCCGACTCCATCGAAGTATCTCCACCAAAAGTATCGATAAATGAGACTACAGGAATATTATTTTTTTCTGCTTCATCTAACATATCAAGAGCAAACCCAAAGCCTTTTGAGTTCAACATTCCGGTTGCCTTGCTTTCTTTTCCTTTTCTTCTTTTCTCCTGGCCAAGTATAATACATTCTATTCCATCAATCTTTCCTTTTGCTGCAATAAGTGATGGATCGGGTGATTTATAATAAGATATATTTTCAAAGACACCTTCAATAACATCCGAACTTCTTATTCTTTCGGGGTGTCTTACTAAGTCATAACGTTCTTTGTAGTTTCTTTTAAGAGGATATCCGTCTTTTTTCATACTGATTGATAAATATTTACTATTTATTAAATCTTATAAATTTAAAGAACTCAAACAAAATTAATTAATTTTTTCAATTTACTTTTCCGTATAATGCTCCAAAATTAGAAAAGAAATGGAAAAAACCAAGCAATTTATAAAAAATTTTAATTAAACAAATATTGTGAAGCGGATTTATTTTTTATTTAAGTTTTTAGGTTCAGCGGCTTGAGTTTATCTGAATTCGCCTAAGGCGCTTTGTGATAGAGCTGAAAGCCCGAATCAGATACATGCTGTTATGCAAAGTTGCGGATAATATTTACTCTATGAATATACGTTCAGGATCTACTATATTTTGGAGTATATGAATTTCTTCTTCAGTAGGTTTTTCCGTTTCAACTGCTTTTGAGGTATCTAATTCAAAGCCCGTATTTTCCTTTACGGATTGAATTTTAACGCCAGGGTGGTATGAAGCCAAGTATGGCTTTTTTGTCTTATCCTCGAAGCGTAAGATACCCATAGTAGTCACAATAGCAGATGGTCCTCCACAATTTAAGCCAGCCTTCTCTCTCCCATCAGGGCCATCAATCCATCCTGGACTGGTAATGTAGTCTACCCTCTCCGGGAAACGTCTTTTTTCATGCCGGGCAATTATTACAGTTCGTTTTGCCAGGCATGCAATATCTCCAGAACCTCCACTACCAGTGAAACGAACAGTAGGGTGATTATAATCCCCGATAGATGTAGCGTTGATATTACCGAATTTATCTATTTGAGCACCGCTCAGAAAACCTACATCTACATGGCCTGCTTGAAGGACTGTGGCAAAGATTTCGAACAGCCCCGCTGCTGTAGAAGCATGTCTCATTACCCTAGCATCACCAACTGACATGGGTAGGTGAGCAAGTCGTGAATCCGCCGTGCCAGCCTGGAAAATAATTACTAATTTAGGGGCATGTGTGTATTGAGCAAGCATAGCCCCTATCATAGGTAGTCCTGTTCCAACAAAGACAATTTCCTTGTCTTGTATTTCTCTTGCGGCTGCAACCGCCATCAATTCCGTTAGAGTATATTCTTTTGTATACTTTTTCTCCATTTTATAACCTCCTCTTTAAATTCGCAACGTATCCTAATTCAGGATCGGCTATGAGTTTCTTTATTTTCTTTTCTCCCCCAATTTTTTCTAAATATTCCTGATGATTTTTTACACCATAGACAAATTCATCTAAATATTCTTTAAAACCTTCATCACTTCTCGCTTTTTTATGGTATAAACTAATTTGCTCCGGATCATAGTCATAATATCTAAAACATGAATAAGGATGTGCACCGTAAGGTACTTGGACTATATAGTCCACTCTGAAGAACGGAATTTGATTCTGCTCTGGATTTACTCTTAATTCATCTTCCTCTACTATCTCTTCACAGGTTACTATTATTTTTCGGGCACTTAGGGCCTGCTGTATGTCCGCATAATTCTGCCCGTATATTCTAACGGTTCCATCTGTTCCGACTTTTTGGGCATGTAAAATGCAGTAATCAACATTTATTGCTGGTAACAAGAGTATTTTTTCACCTGTAAAAGGACACTCCATGACATGAAACTTTTTAGAGGCAAGTCTATTATCCTTTATGCGTATGCTTCTATCAAACCCCTCTTTGGTTAACATGTCAGATCCAAACATAGTCCGGGTCGGTAAGAAGGGAAGACCCATAGCCCCTGCAGTGAATCGCAATACCATTCCAAAGTTGCTGTAATCCTCCCATTCTATCTCATTCTTCTCAATAGCTTTTCTTAGACGAGAGCCGATAGTGTTAAAGGCTTCATCTGCTTCATATGCATGCTCGATTCGTTTGACGCATCCTGCCCCGATAAGTATATCAAAGTCACCGCCTGGTGAGGGCCCATAAAGATGCAAATCTCTTTTTTTATTTCGTATCATTTCATAAACAAAGGCCATAGGATGGCGTTGTGTTGTGAAACCTCCCAGTGCAATATGAGCACCATCAGGAATCTTTGCAACTGCTTCTTGAATTGAAATAATTTTCTCTGACATTCTCTTATGATTTAGTTTTTCATTTCCCTCCATAGTTTATTAAAGGATTTGGGTTGAATTTCGGGTAGTTTTCTTCTTGGTCCCCAGGCTTTTCTAAAAAATTTTTTTATAATAAAACTTTTTACCTTTCCACCAAACATATCTAATAATCCTCTGTTAAGCATTACTTTTTTCCATCCGAACATTGTTATTTTGTCCATTCTACTATTATATCCTCTTTTTACCGAATCTCTTCTGTTTAATAGTAATAACTCATGTAAAGGAATTTTTACCGGACAAATTTCCGTGCATTTTCCGCAAAGTGATGAAGCAAAACTCAAATGTTTAAACTCTTTCATTCCTGTTAAATGTGGCGATATTACAGAACCTATAGGACCGCTATATGTTGTTGCATATGAATAGCCTCCTATGTTTTTATAAACAGGACATGAATTTAGACAAGCCCCACATCTTATACACGATAAAGCTATTCTTTGTCGCTCGTTATTTAATAACTCTGTCCGGTTATTATCAAGTAAAATAACATACATTTTCTCAGGTCCATCTGTTTCTCCTTTAAACTTTGGTCCTGTAATAATAGAATTATAAACCGTTATATTTTGTCCTGTTCCGTGTGTTGCAAGCAAAGGCCAGAAAAGGTCAAGATATTTAACATCCGGAATTAATTTTTCTATTCCGGCTATTACAATATGAACTTTCGGAAATGACATTGATAATAATCCGTTTCCTTCATTTTCTGTTAAAGCAACAGCTCCAATGTCGGCAATTAAAAAATTAGCTCCTGTTATTCCAACGTCAGCCTGAATAAATTTCTTTCTTAATTTTTTTCTTACGAATTTTGTTATTATTTCAGGTGAGCTGTTTTTGGGAATATTAAATTTTTCGTGAAATAACTCTGCAATATTCTCTTTTGACTTGTGCATCGCAGGTGTAACAATATGATATGGTTTTTCGCCTGCTAATTGAACTATATATTCACCAAGGTCTGTTTCTAATGATTCTATATTAAATTTTTCAAGGTTTTCGTTTAAACCAATCTCTTCGGTAGTCATTGATTTTGATTTAACTATACTCTTGGATTTATTTTCTTTTAAAATCTTTAGTATTTCTTTAACTGCCTCATCATTATTTTGTGCCCAAATTAATTTTCCACCGTTATCAGTAAACTTTGATTCAAATTCTATTAAATATTTATCAAGATCATTTATTATTCTATATTTTAAATTAGCAGCTCTTTCTTTTGCTTTTTCTAAATCTTTATATTGTTTTTTTCCTTTAATTACAGCTTCATCATATCTTGAAATATTAAAATTTAATTTTTTTCTGTGATCAATATCAAATGATATTAATTCAGTATCCCTTACAAATTGTTTATATGCTTCCGACATTCTATTAAAACTATTATATTCTGGAAATTTTTTCAACCCTTTTTATATGTCTTCCTCCTTCAAATTCTGTAGTTAAAAATATATTGACCATTTTAACAGCTGTATTATAATCAATAAATCTTCCGGGAAGTGATATTATATTAGCATTATTATGTAGTCTGCATAAATATGCCTGTTCTTCATTCCAGCATAATGCAGCACGAATATTTAAATATTTATTTGCAGTCATTTGTGCTCCGTTCCCGCTTCCACAAATAATTATTCCCATTTCATATATTCCTTTATTTACTGATTTTGCTAACGGATGTATATAGTCGGGATAATCAACACTTTCTGTTGAATTAGTTCCGAAGTCCTTTATTTTAAAGCCTTCTTTGATGAGATTTTTCTTTAAAAATTCTTTTAATTCATACCCTCCATGATCGCTTGCAATTGGTAATATTTTACTTTTATCAAACATTGTTAATACTTTTTTTTTACAAAAATAATTAAAATATAACTATCAAAATTAGTTACTTCATAATTAAGTAATTAATTTTAAATAAATATATTTATATATAATATATAGT
>JAUXFX010000236.1 GCA_030622635.1 Bacteroidota bacterium | reverse complement strand
GAAATAAAGTATCAACTGGCGAAGGACTCACCATTAGAGGAATTGGGAAATCAGGCATAGTAAATGCCAAAGAATTTTACCAACTTTTCCCGGGAGCTCCATTGAAGAAAGCAACAAAAATATCAGGTGTACCTAAGCCTACATCTTGTATCTAATTAGTGTTTGTCCATAATGTCCGCTATCTTCGTTACTCTCGTCTTAAAAAACAGTCATCCGTACGGACTCCTGATTTTTAAGACTTCGAATTCCGATAATTATCGGAACGATAGCGAACATTCTGAACTAAACACTTGACTTTATGGACGGAAACTAATTAGAGGATGCTGACACATGTCGTATTTTTTAACATTCCATTTCTATGATATTTTAAAAGAACTTAATTTGAAATTCTTTACGATATTTCCTATAAGAGAAATGGAATGTTTGAATAATTTTACATTCTAATTCAGTACCAGTTTAGAAAGCAAATATGTTTTACCCAGTACATCAAAATATTATTTAACCTATTTATAATCTAATTTATTTTAATTTTGAAAAAATTATTCAATTATTAATTTTAAAAATATATTATTATGAATCAGATATCAAAAAATATTTACAGAAATGTTTTATTAATTATCTTTGGATTTACACTGATTATTGGATTTTTATATTTTGTAAAATTTGATGATCAATCCAAAAAGAATTATTCCACTTTGATATTAGAAGGACCCAATGCAATTCCTAATGATTGGATGGTTCAGCAACGGGCTTATCCTTACGGAAAAATAAATCGTGAAGTTTATCTTGAAGCAATGGAACAAGCTTCAAAAATGCACAGGCAATCTTCAGGCATGCGTTATGAATGGGAACTTGCGGGGCCAATAAATATTGGCGGAAGAATTACCGACCTTGCCATTCACCCTGATGCTCCTTCAATAATGTATGTTGGTGGTGCAACAGGTGGAGTTCTAAAAACCACTGACTTCGGGGCAACATGGGAAAATGTTTTTGTTGATGTGCCAATAATTTCTATCGGGGCGCTTGCAATTGATCCCAACAACCAAAATATAATTTATGCAGGTACAGGTGAAGCAAATGCTTCAAGCTATAGCTTTTATGGAAATGGTATGTATAAATCAACTGATGCCGGAGCTACATGGAATCATACCGGACTTGAAAATTCCGCTTATATAGGCAGGCTAATTGTTGATTATAATAATTCAGAGCGTATTTTTGTGGCTGCATGCGGAGACCTGTTTACTCCAAACGAAGAGAGAGGGATTTATCGCAGTATTAACGGAGGAACCGACTGGGAAAGAGTCCTGTATGTGAATGACACAACAGCTGGAATTGACATTGTGCAGCATCCGCAAAATCCTGATATTTTGTATGCTTCAATGTGGGAGCGTTGCAGGGGATTGGTTTATAGAAATTCCTTCGGTGATGGTTCGGGAGTATGGAAAACTACCGATGGAGGCAGTAGCTGGGTTGAGTTAACAAATGACCTTCCTACAGGAAATAATGTCGGCAGGATAGGATTGTCAATCGCAAAATCCAATCCCGATGTTGTTTATGCCTTTTATGATATGCCTTCATACGAAGTAAGAGTATATAGGACCGAAAATGGCGGAACTAGCTGGACACGGACCAATGATGGAGTCCTTAACGGAATGAACAGCTCATTTGGCTGGTATTTCGGTCAGGTTAGAGTTGACCCGGAAAATGAAAATATATTGTATGTTATGGGTGTTGACCTTTACCGTTCCGATAACGGCGGAAATAGCTGGACACAAATAGCAGGATATTATAATATGCACGAAATTTACGTTGATCATCATGCCATGTATATTGATGAAAATACAGGAAGGATAATTGAAGGTAATGACGGCGGTTTGTATTACAGTGATAATTATGGTGATGACTGGACAAAAATAAACAACCTTCCGCTCACACAGTTTTATGCTATTGATATTGACTTTCTTCAGCCACAGCGAATATATGGTGGGACACAAGATAATAGTACTATCAGAACATGGTATGGCGGAATAGATGACTGGGAGGTTATACTGGGTGGTGATGGTATGTATTGTCTGGTTGACCACTCAAATTCAAATATTATTTATGCAGAATCGCAATGGGGGAATCTCGCAAAATCAACTGACGGAGGAAATTACTTTTATTCAATTAACTGGCAAATGTCAGGTGACAGGGTTAACTGGTCGGCTCCTTTAGCTATGGATCCGGCAGATGCTACTACACTTTATTTCGGAACTTACAGGGTTTGGAAAACCACAAATGGTGGTACATCATGGTCTGATGTCAGCGGTGATATTACTCAGGGGGGCAGTAACTATTTTCATACTGTTACAACAATTGCCGTTTCTCCGATTGACAGGAATATTGTAATTGCCGGTACTGGTGACGGAAGAGTTCATATTTCAACAAATGCAGGAGGAAGCTGGGAAAATATTTCCGATGGCTTACCCGACAGGTGGATAACAAGAGTTGCCGGCGACCCGTTTGAAAGTTCAACGATTTATGCAACAGTTTCAGGATTCCGCTGGGATGAACCGGCTCCACATGTTTATAAATCAACAAATCTTGGACAGGACTGGACGGATATTAGTGGAAACCTGCCTGAATTACCTGTAAATGATATCATTCCCGATCCGGATGTTGAAGGCAGGTTGTTTGTCGGTACAGATGCAGGGATTTATTACACTGAAAACAGTGGTGATATCTGGGCAAGTCTGAATCAGGGAATTCCATCCGCACCTATTGTTGCAATGAAATTACATAATCCTACCAGATCTCTGGTAATCGGTACTTATGGTATATCAGCTTACCGGCTTGATCTGGATCAACTGGTTAATATTAATGATAAGAATAAACCCGCAACTGATGTAAAACTTCATCAGAATTATCCTAATCCATTCATAAATAAAACTAAAATTACTTATGAGTTATCAAAACAATCTTTTGTTAAGATGAGCATCTATAATATTAATGGTCAGAGAGTACGGGTTTTAATTGATGAAATTAAACCTAAAGGAACTCATACAATTATTTGGAATGGTAAATCTGAAACAGGTCAAATACTTGAAAGTGGTATTTATTTTTATGAATTAAAAACCGATGAGGGAACAGCAAGGAAGAAAATGAGTTTAATTAGTGTTTGTCCATAATGTCCGCTTTCATCGTTACTCTCGTCTTAAAAACCAGTCATTTACGAAAGTAAACTCCTGATTTTTAAGACTTCGAAAGCCTCGAAAGCGAACATTTTGAACTAAACACCGACTTTATTGACAAGCACAAATTAGTGTCAGTCCATAAAGTCAAACGAATTTTTAATTAATCCCGAAAGCTTTCGGGATGTAATTTGTTATTTTTTAAAAAAAGTTCTAAATGCTTAGTTTATAGAAAGACACTAATTAGGTGATGCTTACATATGTCGTATTTTTGAACATTCCATTTCTATGATATTTTTAGAAGAACTTATTTTGAAATTCTTTACGATCTTTCCTATAAGAGAAATGGAATGTTTTTAACAATATTAGCTGGTAGTGTAGATGTTCATTCTATATATAACCACGTCAGACTGTCTAAAAACCTAACATTATTTTGTTAATAATTTTATTGTTCTTAGAGCAGATACTTTTTATAAATTGAGTATCTTTAAAACATGAAATTTATACAAGGAACCAACAGAAACCAGGTAAACCTTTTCCCTGTCCCGCTCGAACAATCCGATTTAATATAAGTTTATTTTTTAATAAAATATTTACTGATTCAAGAAATAAAAATGAAAAAAAATTGCATTGTACGTAATAATTACGTACATTTGCAGTGCGTTGATAAAAATTATAAATATGAAAACAG
>JAUXFX010000149.1 GCA_030622635.1 Bacteroidota bacterium | reverse complement strand
TGAAAGCACAACCTACTGCTCCCTGTTTGTGTCGTAAGCCATTAAAGATTACTTCAGGGAAAACACAGCCGCAAACTTCGGTTTTTAGTTCTTTAAGCAGAGGTTGAATTTTTTCATATTCAAAAGGTGTTTCTTCTGCTATTAAAAGCAGGATACCTGCAGGATTATCTTTACACAGGTTTTTAAGGAAAGCTTTCCATCCCTTAATATTCTGTCCGTTAAAAAAGTTTATTTTACTGAACATGGTTTTTTATATTTTAATGGTTTCAAGTTTCAGATTTCAAGTTTAAGGTTTCAGGTTTCAGGTTTTATATTTTGTTCCTTTATAATTTGTTTTGTTCAAATAGTAAATAAACGAACTTATCTTTTTACTTAAAACAATTGTTTTTGCTTTTAATTTTTCAAAGACGTTGTTGTTGTAATAATATAAATTTCCTGGCATAATTCTCTTGTAAATTGCCATATTTCTAAATATTCAAAATGTTTTATTGTTGACATGATATCATTATTTTTTTAACCAGAAACCTGAAACTTGAAACCAGAAACCTACTTACACCACAAACTTCCTCTTTTCCCCCAGCCGTTCCAGCAGGGTATTAATTTCCTGTTTCAGTTCAATTATACGTCCTTCTCTGCCTAAAGTTGCCTGATAATAAATTTCAAGTTCTTGCAGGCGTTTTTTCAATTGCTCTTCGGCTTGCTTGCGTTCGGTAATATCCTGAATTGAATTGATAAACCTTATTTTATTTTCTTCTGTTCTTTGTTGAATTGAAAACATAGAACCCCAGAAAAGAGTCCCGTCTTTTCGTTTAAATCTTACCTCAAAATTCTCCATTGAACCCGTTTCGAGCAATTCAAGGAATCGCTCTCTATCCTTTTCATCGTAATAATGAGCAGAAGCAGGTAATTTGAGAAACTCCTCTGTTGAATCATATCTGAATATTTGCAATAGAGTTCGATTGATATCAGTGATTCTGCCATCATGATCGCTTATTGAAACGGCTACCGGTATGCTATCAAGCAAGTTTCGTGTGTAGTCACGCTCTTTCACTAATTCTTTTGTTCGTTCTTCAACTTTCAATTTCAGTTCTTCACTAAATCTTTGAAGTACCTCCTCCGCTTTTTTGCTTTCACTGATATTAATACAAGTACCTATAATGCAAACCGGTCTGTCATTATTATCTTTCACTAAGCTTGATGTTATAATTGCCGGAAATGATGAGCCGTCTTTTCTGACCCTCTGAAGTTCACCACGCCAGAAGCCCTTTTTATTTATTTGCTCCCATATTTTCGGAAGGTTTTCCTTGTCAGCAGGTGAATCCAGTATGACGATCGGTTTGCCGATTAAATCGGTTGCTTGATAGCCGTGCATCTCCTCCCATGCCTGATTAACAAAAACAAACCTCCCTTTCAGGTCTGCAGTAGCTATACCCTCCGACGACTGTTCTATTGCTTGATTTAGCTCTCTTACTTTCTGCTCAGCATGTTTGCGCTTGGTTATATCTTCCAAAATAACCAACACTTCTTCTGTTTCTTCTTCTGCTTCTTCTGCAACAATTATCCCTCGTGCCGCTATATTGAATATCCGATGACCAAGTATTTCTGACCGATAATGCAACTCAAAGTTCTCCGTTACAGTATTAGTTCCAAGCAGCCTGGTAAGTTCATCGCTAAGTTTTCCATCATCATCTCCTACTATATCGGTTATGCGAGTGCCTATCATCTTTTCCGGCTCTAATCCAAATATTTTGTAGAAGGATAGATTTGCCTTTTTTATCCTCAAATTCTTATCAACAACAATCAAAGAATCAGGGACGGTAGTTATTATATTTTCTGAGAAATTCTTCTCTTTTTTTATATTCTCATTCGCCCTGGCAATCCTCTCACTTAAAATAGCTACTACATAAGAAATAGCTATAAACATGAAAGCACGAAGCAAATCATTAATATTCTCTATACTTTCTCTAATATAAAAGTGACTGAAAATTAGCCACAGCGCTAAAAAGACAGCCACATATAATCCTTTTCTTTTCCACCAGACAGATGCTAAAATAATTGGAATGTAAAAGGAGTGCGTAAAGACGGTGCCGGTATTAAGTACAATATGAAAATAGTAAGTCATAAAACAACAGCAAGCTAAAAGTACAGCCATTACCGCTATTTTTGATTTTTCTCCTTTTCCTTTAAAATTTATTCTTACCATATTGTTTTTAGTTTAGTTTCATATAGTTGTATTCAAAAAGACCTACGAGGTTTATTTTAGTGGATTTTGAAAAAACAAACAAACTGATAATCCGTTAATTAACAAAACCTCGTAGGTCTTACTTTTACAAATATACTTATTTTTTATCATTAGTTTTTAGACACGAATTACACAAATTTACAATAATTAATTTAATAATTTAACCATCTGTCATTCCACGATTTTATACTTTTCTTCCTGTCCCAGCTTCATGAGCAACTTATTAATATCGCTTTTCAGTTCAATCATTCTTAATTCTCTGCCCACAGCTAATCTGTTAAATGCAGTTAATTCTTCGTTTTTCTTTTTTAGTTGTTCTTCTGCCTGTTTACGCTCGGTTATATCGTAAAATATTCCAAAAGAACCTTTAAACTCCCCATTCTTGAATATTGGACTGACACTTGAAGTAATAATGCGGATATCACCGTTTTTCTTAATAATATTCAGATCATATTTACTTGATTTCCCTGTCTTTCTTATGGAGTTTTGCTGCGTAATTTTTTGATGATTTTCCAGAGTTAAAATATCATTAAAGTTCATTTGAAGCAGTTCTTCTTTTGCATATCCGAATATATTGCATGCAGCCGGATTTATAAAGGTGAAATTTTCGTTTTCATCAACCGATGCAATTCCTTCTTCCAATGATTCCACAAGAGTACGATATTTTTTCTCGCTTTCTTTAAGTGTTTCTTCTGCTTTCTTAAGTTTTTTGCGTTCTTCAGCTTCTTTAAGTCCCCGTTTCATAGAATGCCCAAGCCGTGAAAGCCGGTCTTTGAGAATATAATCCGTTGCTCCTGCTTTTAAACAATCAATAGCAAGTTCTTCGCCTATTGATCCGGAGACAATAATAAGCGGAATATCAGGCGATATTTCCTGTTGCAGTTTTATAGCTGCCATACCGTCAAAGGTGGGAAGTTTGTAGTCTGCTAGAATAATGTCTGGTTTTTTGGAAAGAGCTTCTTTAAATGCTTTCTCGGTTTCAACTCTTTTCCATTCAAATTCAAATCCTTCTTTTTTAAGCTCCCTTACCATTAATTCTGCGTCATCGGGGTTATCTTCGAGGATTAGCAAGTGAAGTTTTTGTTTATTCATAGTTTATAAAATTTAAATATCAATGTTACTTAAAAGGTCTATAAGTTTAAGATTATGCCCTTCGGCTTCACTCATGATGAAGATTATTACGATTTACGTATTACGTATTACGTATTTTTTATAATTCGTCATTTAATAGTTATTTAGTTGTTCAAGGCTCAAATTGCAAACTGCTTACTGCCAACGACTGAAAGGAGTCCGTATGGACTGCCGGTTTTATTTGTTTTATTTGTTCCTTTTAGCCCATGAATCCCGTAAAGGCACGGTTCTGTTAAATATCAGTTTATCGGGTGTTGATTTCTTGTCAACACAAAAATAGCCCTGCCTCTCAAACTGATATTTTTCTTCGGGCTTAACATCTTTCAGACTTGGTTCAACCTTGCAGTTAATGATTTTCAGGGATTCATGATTTATATTGGACTTAAAATCCTTGCCTTCCCCGGCTTCATCCGGATTTTCATTAACAAATAAGCGGTCATATAAACGAACTTCAGCATCCAGAGCATGTTCTGCAGAAACCCAGTGAATTGTTCCTTTCACTTTTTTGTCGCTTTTACCCGAACCGCTTTTTGTTTCAGGGTCATAAGTGCAATGAACTTCCGTGATTTTTCCATTTTCATCTTTAACAAAATCAACACATTTAATGATATATCCGTAACGTAAACGGACTTCACGTTCAGGAGCTAACCGGAAAAATTTCCTTGGTGGGTCTTCCATAAAATCATCCTTTTCAATGTATAGAACCCGTGAAAAAGGAAATTTCCTTTTTCCTGCGTTTTCGTCTTCGGGATTATTTATAGCATCCAATTCTTCAGTTTTATTTTCAGGATAATTTAAAATAACAAGTTTTAATGGATTCAGAACTGCCAAAACCCTGTTGGTTTTTTTATTCAAATCATTTCTGATGCTATGTTCAAGCAGGGCAACATCAATAACATTATCGCGTTTAGCTACTCCGATACGCTCAGAAAAAATTCGTATAGATTCAGGTGTATAACCTCTTCTTCTCAAACCGGAGATTGTGGGCAATCTCGGGTCGTCCCAGCCACTCACATATCCTTCTTCAACTAATTCCAAAAGTTTACGCTTGCTCATTATGGTGTAGCTCAGGTTTAACCTGGCAAACTCAATTTGTCGTGGGCGGTATTTGCCTTCAATTAAATTGTCAAGAAACCAGTCATATAATGGTCTGTGGACTTCAAATTCCAAAGTGCAGATAGAGTGTGTGATTCCTTCAAGATAATCTGATTGACCATGAGTAAAATCATACATTGGATAAATGCACCATTTGTTTCCGGTTCTGTGATGTGAAGCATGTTTAATGCGATATATTGCAGGATCTCTCATGTGCATATTCGGAGATGACATATCAATTTTTGCACGGAGGACTTTGGCTCCGTCTTCAAACTCACCTGCATGCATTCGTTCAAAGAGATCAAGATTTTCTTCAACCGGACGGTTCCTGAACGGGCTTTCTATTCCTGGTTTTGTTGGTGTTTTTCTTTGTTCGCTAATTTGTTCGGAAGTTTGATCGTCAACATAAGCTTTTCCATCTTTTATTAACTTAATTGCCCATTCGTAAAGCTGGTCAAAATAATCGGAAGCATAAAATAACCTGTCTTCCCAGTCAAATCCAAGCCACTTTATATCTTCAATAATTGAGTCAACATATTCAACTTCTTCTTTAACAGGATTTGTATCATCAAACCTGAGATTACACATACCGTTGTATCTTTTAGCTAATCCAAAATTAAAGCATATTGATTTTGCATGTCCGATATGAAGATAACCATTTGGTTCAGGGGGAAATCTTGTATGTATCCTGCCCTCGTTTTTATGGTTTTTAAGATCTTCTTCAATAATATTTTCTATAAAATTCAGGGAAGGCTTGTTTGTGTTTTTATTGTCCTTCCCATTTACTCCCGGATTATTTACCATGATTTCTATTTTAGATTTTAAGCACCCAAAAGTAAGATTAAATAACAAATAACAAGCACCAAATTTCAAATAAATTACAATTTTCTAAAACTACAATTATTTATAACATAGATTATTGCTGTATGGGGCTAAATAGTATTTGTCTATAATGTCGAAGTATTTATTAAAAATTGATTGGGTGTACGACAAATGTCCCTGTTTTGTCTTTCTTTCATTCCTAATACTGTCCCCGAAAAATCAGGGAAGGCTGTACCTCCTTATGGGACAGGCGAATTACACCCCAGTACACCAGCTACGGGGTAAACGAATTGAAATTTGTATAATTCCCGCCTTCATTTCATTTCGAACGAACAGGCGTTCAATTCGATGATAATTTTTTCCGGCTTGTTTATTTAAGGAAATTTGTCGTACACCCAATTGATTTATGAGCAAGGATTGCAGATTTTAGATATAAGATTTTCAAATACTTCTAAAATCATAAAATTTGTATGGATCGTTAATCGTTATTCTGAAATCAAAAAAACACTTACTTTATGGATGAATACTAAATAACAATATTTGGTTTATGGTAAGGCAGGAGTTCCGAATATTATATAACGAATATATTCGCAGTAATTTTCTTCTTTAAAAATTTGTCGAGTAGAAATAGAGAAGCAATTGCAGCAATTACAACAAATGAAATAGAAGAAATTTTAATACTAGAAAAAATGTCTCTGAAACTATTTACAAGATTTCCTGTGATTGTTGGGATTTCAATTTTTTCAACACTTATTCCTGCAAATAAATTAGTAATTACCGACAAGTCAAATACAAACAAAATAATTATAACAGCAGTAAATCCTGCAGCAATCAAAAGCCAGTATTTTTTGGCTAACAGGGGCTCATCTTCAACAGATATGGTTTTAACTTCGGATTGAATTTTCCCCATTACCTTATTTGTAAAATTTTCTGAGGGCTTTTCAATTTCTGAATTTTTTATCAGGTTCTTTAAAAAATCGTCTTGTATAATATTTTCATTTCCCATATTAAATACGTTTAAACCAATTCATTAACTTTTATTTCAAAAAGATGTTGTAATTCTGAATATAATTTTTTTCTGATCCTATGTAGTTTTACTTTTACGTTTGATTTTGACAATCCGGTTATTTCACTGATTTCATCAACTGAATTTTCATTTTGATAAAATAATGTAATAATTACATTTTCATTTTCCGGTAATTTATTTATAGCGGACTGAATATATATTTTTTGTTCTTCTTTATTTAATTCATTTATGTTTTGTGTTATTTCATCAATTGTAAAATTGTTAATAATTTCATTGTCAATCAGTGAAGTCTCCAAATATTTTTTTCTGGTTTTTGATATAGCTGTATTATAAGCTATCCTGTATAACCATGTTGAGAATTTTGATTTATATTTAAATGAATTTAATGATTGAAAAACTTTTAAAAAAACATCCTGGGCAATTTCTTCGGCATCTTCCCTGTTTCGAACAATTCTATGAACTATTGTAAATACCATATCTTTATGCTTATTAACTAAATTAGCATAAGCAGAAGAATCTCCTTTCAGAACCTTCTCAATATAAAAATTGTCGTTTTGGTATTTCATTTATCTGTTTGACTATCTGTTTGACGCTTAATTGCTCAATCGGTTACAATATACAAATAATTTAATCAAAATCTAATATATTTTATTATTAACTTAAATCCATAAGTAGATTGTAAGACGCAGATTCACGCAGATTAATTATTAATGTTATTAAGAAAAAAACACTCAATAAGCAACACACAGTAATCAATAAACAAGTAAAAATTTATATACTGAAACGCATAAACTTTACAAGTATCCAAGTAATTAGAGTGCTAATATTACGAAAGTTATATGTTTTATATTTTGCAGTCTCGTTCATTACCAGTTTAAAAGTATTGAAACTTCGAAGTCAAATTATGTAGAAATAATGAAAATCCATCCATACGGACTTCCTTTGGTCGTTGAATATTGTATGTTGAGTGTTGAATGTTTAATTTAATTAATTATAATTCCTATAATGAATTGGCATTTTATAAATACCCACTACAAATAACATAGAGCCCCAATAAGCTTGTTGTTAAAAAAACCTTATCTTAAACAAATAACCTTAGTAGAAATTGTGAATGTATTAATAAAACCTTACGACACGAAGTTAGCCCGCATGGGTCCGTATGGATTACCTTATTATTCCGACATTTATTATTATAATTTTCACACAATTAAAATACAGTATATCAATCATTTATTTAATATTATTATAAACTGAATTATAGATAGAAAATTGCTGATAGGTATCAGGATTAAGGGTAAATTGTTAAATGGTATAATGGTATTACCCTTACGACCGCAGGGAGTCCGTATGGATTCCCCTATTTCCAATACTCCATTACTCCATCACTACCATATAATTTGTTAAAAAATTCATTGTTAATTTAATACTGATTAGCTGCAAAATATTATAATTTTCGGATTTGTAACCTAAAAATAAATTATGCGTCAAAAGAGGTGGAAAACAAATTTATAAACTAAAAAATTAAAGTTATGTTTCAATTAACACCTGTTTTAATAGTTTTAATAATTTTCGGATTTATATTTGGAATTGTATATATTTCCGTAAGGCGAAAAGAACGTCAGGCATTACTTGAAAAAGGTGCTGACCCTTCTATTTTCAGTATTCCTAAAAACTATTCAGCTACTTTAAGGTTTGGATTGCTTTTTGTAGGTGTTGCCATTGGAATTTTATTAGGTAATATTCTGGCAGTAACCACAAATTTACAGGAAGAAGCAGCTTATTTTTCAATGATCTTTTTGTTCGGTGGGTTAGGGCTGGTCATTAATTATTTTATTGAAAAACAGAGCATGAAAAAAGAATAATTGCAATTTGTTCTTTATATTGATTTTATGGCTTTCC
>JAUXFX010000109.1 GCA_030622635.1 Bacteroidota bacterium | reverse complement strand
TCAATCATTCAATCACTCAATCATTCAATCATTCAATCACTCAATCATTCAATCATTCAATCACTCAATCACTCCATCATTCAATCACTCAATCACTCCATCACCTTTATACCGTTAACTGATTATTTCCTGCCGTTATCTGATTTATTATTTAATAATATATAAAAATATAGTATATTTGTTAAGATTATTAACAGTATAATTTCAAATGAAATCTTACATCATTATATATTTATTACTTTTTCCTATCATCCTTAATGCACAGTGTATTGACCAGGTCAATTTTAATTACTGGACAATGGAAGGAAACCCGAATTCAACATGGATCGTTCTGAATGACAGCACCGTTCTCGAAGACGGTGACGCACAACCACCAACTTTTTTCGTTGGTAATGACGAGTTTCTTAATGTAAAGATCCGTGGTAAAATGAAGGTTAACGATTGCTATGACGATGATTTTCTGGGATTTGTGTTTGGATATAAAAGTCCTGCATGGAATACATCAGATACTGATTATGAATTTATTCTTTTTGATTGGAAAAAAACTAAAGGTGAGTCATTCGGACGATTAGCTATGGAAGGCTTTTCTTTAGTAAAAGTAAACAAGACCATGAATGAACAGGATATTTGGGATCATTTTTGGGGTCATAAAAATGAAAATAATTTATTTGAGATATTATCAACAAAATACGGAAACAACAAAGGATGGCATTATGATACTACTTACTATTTTGAATTAACATATACCTCAACGCGGATTATTATTATTATTAATGATGAAACTATTTTTGATATTCCCGGTTGTTTTGAGCCCGGAAGGTTTGGATTTTATAGTTTCTCCCAGCAAAACACTCTCTTTGAAAGTTTTGATTATCAGTTACAATTCGATTTCAAAACAGAGCCATCTATTGTATGTATTGATGAATCTGTCAAATTTTTGGCAATTGATACTGATTGCTCTGTAATCCCGACAAACATAATATCATGGAACTGGGATTTTGGCGACGGAACCACAAGCAATGATATCAACACGGAACATGCTTATGAAGCTTCAGGTAATTACCCTGTGCAACTTATGGTAATAGACAATAATAATTGCAGAGACAGCGTGCTCCGGATTATTACTGTAAAACCTCCACCAGACGTTAATCTCGGTCCTGATACATTGATACCATACAAAGGTTCTATTACTCTTGATGCCGGTTTTTTGGGAGCATATTATTACTGGTCAACAGGTGAAGAAACAAGAACTATTACGCTTAATAATTTAAAAAAGGATACTCTTGTGGGCGTAGAAGTAAATTACGAAGGCTGTGATGGTTATGACGAAATTCTAATAAACGTTACCGATCCTCAATCAAGCCGTCTTTATGTCCCGAATGCTTTTTCTCCAAATGGCGACTCAAAGAATGATATATTTAAACCTGTAAGTAAGAATGTTGATAAATTTAAAATGTATATCTATGATCGCTGGGGAACCCTAATATATGAGAGCAATGATCCAAGCAATGGCTGGGATGGTAAATTCAATGGTTCTGAATGTCCGCTTGGAGTTTATATCTGGAAAATTGTATATGATAACACGGATATTGAAGAAAATATTACTAATAAAACTCTTTTCGGACATGTAACACTTGTGAGGTAAAGTTTTGATGAATATTTCGCCCCTATGGGGCTACAATTTTGTGGACGCATTTTTCTATAAACATTTCGTCCCTACGGGACTATTTTTTTAAGCTCCGTAGGAGCGAAATATAAAACAAACTTATGACAATAATTAGCAACTCATTTAAAATTTAAGAATATGATAAAATTACATCTGATACTTTTATTCATCTTCCTCATAGCAATAAATGCAAGGGGGCAAAAAAAATGTATGTCATTTCAAGAAGTAAAAGAATATGGAATTGCAATAGAAAATTTAGACAGTTTATACCCCAACGCAGTACATGCTGATTCAACAGTATATGCAGTTTTTAGGGGAAAAGAAAATGAATTTTACAATGCGGTCCTGTGACTTACATGGACAAAAAAGAATAATATAATTAAACGTGCCACAAAAGTAAATATAAAAAAACCATATTAATCATTTTCCGAATTGTCTTTGACGGAAATTCAAAATTTGAAATTATTTTAGGTCATTAAATATTGAAATTTGAAATTTATTTGTATTTTGAATATTGTTATTTGTAATTTTTTTGCAAAAGAGTGTAAAAATTTTATTAGTAAGTTCTCAATACTTCACAACCACCTTTGTTTTCCACCTTCCTGAAAGATAATAAACAAACGATAATATCATTCCAACTGCCCATGCAACAGGTATTCCCCACCATATCCCGGTCACTCCTATTTCAAGTGAAAGAAAATATGAAACAGGTATCCTGATTACCCATAAAGAAATGAGTGTAATAAACATAGGCACTAAAGTTGCTCCTGCTCCTCTCATTACGCCATTAACAACAAACATTGTGGAAAAAATAATATAAAATGAACCTACAATGATAAGATATTGATAACCGATTTCTATCACATTTATATCAGATATAAACGCACCCATAATATATCTGCCAAAAGATATTGCAATAATTGTAACCGTAACCGAAATAACTGATGTCATGAATAAAGTTGCTTTTAATCCATTATTTATTCGCTTAGGTTTATTAGCTCCTAAATTCTGACCGACAAATACAGCCAGGGCATTTGCAAAATTCATAGCAGGCATTACTACAAACGAATTTATTCGCATAGCCACACTGTATGCAGCAATGGTATCAGTTCCAAACATATTTACAATTCTGAATAAAGCCAGCATTCCGAAAGCAACAAAAGTATTTTGAAATCCCGTTGGTAAGCCAATCCGCAAGCTTTTGCGAAAGATAATTTTATCAAATTTCAATTTTAGAAATGAAAATTTAATTACTTTGTGATATTTATTAAGATACAAAATAACAGCAATAAATGCACATCCCTGCGAAATTATTGTTGCTATTGCAACTCCCGATATTCCCCACTTTAACACAATCACAAAAAGCAAATCCAGTAGAATATTCATAATTGTTGAAAAAATCAGAAAAATCAAAGGTGTAACAGAATCGCCCAGACCTCGCAGAATTGCACTTGTACCACTAAAACCAAAAAATAATATTGTACCCGAAATAAAAATATTAAAATACTGAACTGCTTCAGGGATGATACTTTCGGGAAGGTCAATAAGACGGAAAATTTCCTTGCTGAAAATAATTCCGATAATGCTAATGATTATAGAAGCAAAAAACAGAAAAATATACAGAGTATCAATTGCTTTTTTAACATTTTTAAGGTCTTTGGAACCAAAATATTGAGCAATTACAATAGTTGTTCCTGTTGCAATTCCGATTATAAACGACATCAAGGCAAATATCAACGGGAATGAAGCACCAACAGCACCCAGTGCTTCTTTTCCGAGATAATTCCCGATAATTATGCTATCAATTATATTGTATAATTGCTGAAAAACATTACCCAAAAGCATAGGCATTGCAAACCTGAAAATTAATTTACTTTCTTTTCCTACGCTTAAATCTTTCATATAAATTTTAAACACAAAACTAACGATTTTCATTGATTTAGCTAAAATTTTTATTACCTTTGCAAAATAAGCAACAGCCCGTTCTATCGCCACGATACGTTTTACGAATCGGGGAGGAAAGTCGGGGCAATACAGAGCACCATACTTCCTAACGGGAAGGCTCCGATATTTTTCGGAGACAGCAAGTGCCACAGAAAATAACAGCCCAAGCTCCGGTTTACAGGAGACGGCAATGGTGAAAACGTGAGGTAAGAGCTCACGCCACATTAATGTGACTTAATGCGGGGGTAAACCTTATGGGTTGAAAGGCTAAATATACCGGGGTTTGAGGGTTGCTCGCCCAATCCCGAAGGGTAAGCCGTTAGATCCTGCCGGTAACGACAGGACCAGATAAATGATAGAATTCCGGCTAATACCGGAAACAGAATCCCGCTTACAGGACTGTTGCTTTATTTAAAAAAATAATTATTTTTGTAAAAATAGTATTTATAAATAAATTTATTAAAAATGGAAAAAATATTAGTCCCTATTGATTTTTCCGAACATACTGATAAAACCTGCCAGTATGCATTGGAAATTGCAAAAAGGTTTAATTCCGAAATTCGCCTTTTTCATTCGTATTTTGATCAGGTAATTGTATCAGACAGTAGTTTTCCTACCGGCATTGATACTAACACCATGATGAACGAGGAATTATTGATTGACATTGAAAAACGTGCAAAACTTGATATACAAGAACTGCAATCAAAATTAATTGATCAGGTAAAACACGAAAAAATTAAAGATGTTAAAATAGTTTTTACACTTGTTGGCGGTGACCCTGAAAACGAAATCGTTTCACTTTGCGACGAATACAAACCGGATATTATTATCATTGGCTCAAGTGGTAAAGGAAACAAAGGAATTTTAATGGGAAGTGTTTCTAAAAAAGTAATGAACAATGCAAAAGTCCCGGTTTTGGCAATACCTGAAACTTTCAACTACTCAGGAATTAATAAGATTATGTATGCCACTGAATTTAATGATGCTGACAGCAACATCATTAAGAAATTACTTAAAATGTTTTCTTCTTTTGATATAAAAATTAACTGTGTCCACTTGAATTTAGATGATGACAGAACAGTTGATAACGAAATGATGGATAACCTGAAAAGAATTTTTGCAGAAGAAAATAAAAATGGAATTATTCATTTTGAAATAATTAATTGCGATAAAATTGCTCCTGAAATTGAAAATTATGTTACAAATAATCAAGTTGATATTATTGCCTTTCTTTCACAAAAAAGAAATATCTTTCAAAAATTATTTAAAAATATTGTAACAAAAAAACATTTGTTTGAAGCCGGTGTTCCGCTTTTGGCTTTTCATGGATAAGAGAAATATTCATACGAAGGCATCCCTTAAGGGTAAAATCATAAATTTTAACATATTGATTTCTCTTGCTAATGAAACTATCCGTCATAATCGTAAATTATAACATTAAGTATTTTCTCGAGCAGTGCCTGTATTCTGTCAGGAAAGCATGCAAGGGTATTGAATCTGAAATATTTGTTGTTGACAACAATTCAGTTGACGGGTCTGTAAAAATGACAATGGAAAAATTCCCTGAAGTAACAGTAATTGCCAATAATGAAAACAAGGGTTTTTCAAAAGCTAATAATCAGGCAATTAAAAAAGCCAAGGGAGAATATATTTTACTTCTAAACCCTGACACTGTTGTTGAGGACGATACTTTTAAAAAATCCATTTCATTTATGGATGAACACCCTGAAGCAGGTGGACTGGGAGTTAAAATGATTGATGGAAAAGGCAAATTCCTGCCCGAATCAAAACGTGGATTTCCTTCGCCTGTAACTGCTTTTTATAAGATTTTCGGTCTTTCCGCGATTTTTCCAAGATCAAAAACCTTTGGAAAATATCATCTCGGATACCTTGATAAAGATGAAATTCATGAAGTAGATGTTCTTGCAGGTGCTTTTATGATGCTAAGAAAAAAAGTCCTTGAAAAAACCGGTCTTTTAGATGAAGCATTTTTTATGTACGGCGAAGATATTGACATCTCATACCGCATTATAAAAGCCGGATATAAAAACTACTATTACCCCGAAACACGCATTATCCACTACAAAGGCGAATGCACAAAAAAAAGCAGCATAAATTATGTGTTCATTTTTTATAATGCAATGGTGATTTTTGCTAAAAAGCATTTCTCTCCCAAAAACGCACGTATATTTTCTTTTCTGATAAATTTTGCAATTTACTTTCGTGCATTCTTTGCAATTGCGAGCAGGTTTTTTTCAAAAGCATTTTTGCCAATTACTGATACTGTTTTACTTTTTACCGGTATATATTTTATAAAAACTTACTGGGAACAGAATGTAATATTCCCAAACGGAGGGCATTATCCTGTTGAATTTATTGCTTTTGTCGTACCTGCTTATATCCTGATATGGTTGCTCTCAATTTATCTGAGCGGAGGTTACGACCGTCCGCTTAAGATTCATAAAATTTTTCAAGGTATGGTTATCGGAACGGTCATAATACTTGTTGCTTATGCATTGTTAAGCGAATCATGGCGTTTTTCAAGAGCAATAATTTTATTAGGAGCCACCTGGGGAATTATTTCGTTATCAGGTATCCGGCTATTTCTTCATCTTTTAAAGCTGAAAAATATTGAAATTGGAACCGATAAAAACAGGCGTTTCATAATAATTGGAAATAAAGAAGAGTCGCAAAGGGTTTCAAAGCTTATACAAAAAACTCATTTGAAACCCGCGTTTATCGGACTTGTTAATCCATCGGAAAAACAAACAAAAAATAACGATTTTATAGGTAATATTAACCAGATAAAAGATATTATTAAAATTTTTAGAATTAACGAAGTAATATTTTGTTCAAAAGATATTTCACATCAAAAAATTATTGATAAAATGTCGGAGCTGCATTATTCGCAGGTTGATTATAAAATTGCTCCTGAAGACAGTCTTTCAATAATCGGAAGCAACTCAATAAACACATCCGGCGACCTCTATATCATAAACATAAATTCAATTGACAAAATATACAATAAACGAAACAAGAGGTTTCTTGATATTATCACAAGTTTACTTTTATTTGGAATTTTTCCGGTTGGAATTTTTATTGTTAAATCACCCTTGGGTTATTTTAAAAATATCTTTTTAGTCTTATTTGGAAAAAAATCCATAGTTGGATACTACCACTATGATGACGTATCAATTGATAAATTGCCTGAAATCAAGAAAGGGATTCTTAATCCTACAGATGCTTTCAGAACAAGAAAGATAAATAAAGATACAATTGAAAAACTTAATCTGATATATGCCCGCGATTATAAAATTTATAACGATTTAAATATTATTTTCAGAGGGTTTAAGAATTTGGGAAGGAGATAATTAACATACCATCTTCCTTAAGTAAATTAAAATAAGTAATTCATCTAAAAACTTACTTCTATGGAATTAAAACTAACACGCCCTCTTGCAGTTTTAGATATTGAAACTACAGGTTTAAAAGTAGCCACCGACAGAGTTATTGAAATAAGTATCGTAAAAATTTCTACTGACGGCACATCAAAAATCAAAACACAACGGATAAATCCGACAATTCCGATTTCAGACGAAGCAACTTCAATACACGGCATCACTAATGAAGACGTTAAAAACGAACCTACATTTGCCGAATTTGCAAATGAATTGAATCAATTTCTTGCCCATTGCGATCTTGGCGGATATAATTCCAATAAATTTGACATTCCTTTGCTCGTTGAAGAATTTCTAAGAGCCGGCATTGACTTTGAACTGAAAGGCAGAAGGCTTGTTGATGTTCAAAACATTTTTCATAAAATGGAACCCCGCAATCTAACTGCTGCATATAAATTTTATTGCAGTAAAGAACTGGTAAATGCACACAGTGCCGAAGCCGACACCCTGGCAACTTATGAAATATTAAAAGCCCAGTTGGATAAATACCATGGTGTTGAATTTAAAGATAATTTCGGAAAAATCTCTACCCCTATAGTCAACGATGTTCAGGCTTTACATGATTTCTCGTATAATTCAAGAAGTGTGGATTTGATTGGGCATATTGTTTACAATAATAAGAAAATTGAAGTATTTAATTTTGGAAAACATAAAGGAAAATCCGTTGAAGATATTTTTACAAAAGAGCCTTCATATTACGATTGGATGATGAAAAGCGAATTTCCTTTATCAACAAAAAAAGTTATTACTGCAATAAAATTACGAGGATTTAACACATAACCAATTAATGTAGCTCAGAGTATTGAGAGATAATGTGACTTAATGTTATATGTTATAAGTGGTTATTTATGGTTATTTAATCATTTAATCATTTAATCATTCAATCATTCAATCATTCAACCATTCAACCATTCAACAACTTGCCCTGTGAAATTCAACGAAGTGGAGATGAATTATTTAAAAAGGTTAGACAATTCTACTATGTAGTGTCTGCAAGAAAACTCAATATTTTGGAGTGCTTAGTCAGAAATCGTCAAGTTCGAGGCTTGCGAAGTACAGAAAATCAAGAGTTTACTGTTGTAAATAACTGGTTTTCTGCACGAGCATAACGAAGAAATTGGCGTTTTCTGGCAAGCACTATGTAAAAACAATATCATCAATCACATCTCCTTTAGCTTCCTTATTTAATGCCTTAATGATTTTTTGCCTTGCATACGAGAGTTCATTTCGCAAAGCCGCAGAATCGAGTTTGACAAATAACACTTTCTTTTTGATATATAGATTTTTAGTATGCTTGTTTATTAACTTGCCTACAACTTTTTCCCATGAATCAATCAAACGCATCTCTTTTAATTTATCACCTAATTTATACGCTTTAAGCAATTCATTAATAACTTCTTTTAAGGTTTGGTCGTTTGATTTTTTCATTATTTAAAGTTTGTCGATAAAGTTGTTTTAGCCACTAAGACCCAAAGACTCAAAGAATTCACAAAGGCTATTATATTGATTGTATATTCTTTGTGTATCTTCATGTCATTTTCTTTTTTGTCATCTTTTATTTAACCACCCCTAAAATTAGGAGGGGAGGCAGTTACCCCTATCAATCAATCAATCATTCAATCATTCAATAACTCCATTATTCCATTTTATCAGAATGTCTTACTTTTAAACCTATTCCGATACAAAATTACATTCTGTGGGCTTGGATTCTTTATGTTATTTCAAGAGCCTTGCCTTCCCTAATCTCAAAAATTTCATGATCAATATCAACAGTATTAAAAACTTTCTCAATCCGTTGATGTTGAGTGTCGGTAATAAATATTTGTCCGAAATTGTTCTCGCTTACCAGTTTAATCAACTGCTCCACCCTTGAGTCATCAAGTTTATCAAAAATATCATCAAACAATAAAACAGGTTTAAATCCCTTGATATTTTTTGTGTATTCAAATTGAGCCAGTTTTATTGCGATTACAAAAGATTTCTGCTGTCCCTGAGAACCGAATTTTTTTATTGGATAGCCTAAAATCCTAAAATCCAGATCGTCTTTATGAGTCCCAACTGTTGAATACCTGAACATCCTGTCCTTTTCAAGCGATTCATTCAATAATTTATCAAATTTATTATTTGTTAATTGCGATTCATAAGAAATTGTAACCACTTCTTTCCCTAAAGATATGAACTCAAAATAATGTTGAAAGATCGGAGCAAATTCTGTTAAAAAGTTTTTCCGTTTTTCATGTATCCTGTTTCCCAATTTTATCATTTGCTCATTCCAGATATCAAGAGCAGCATTATCAAAATAGCGGTTTTCAGCAAATTTTTTCAACAAGGCATTTCGTTGAGCAAGAACTTTATTATAATTTAAAAGGTCATCTAAATAGAATTTATCAAATTGTGAAATTACACCGTCAATATATTTTCTTCGTATTTCGCTGCCGTCATTTATTAAATCGCGGTCGTAAGGCGATATCATTACCAAAGGAAATTGCCCTATATGGTCGGCAAGACGGCTGTATTCTTTTTTATTCAGTTTAAACTGCTTTCGTGAGTTCCGCTTTTGAATACAAGTGATCAAATCTTTTTTTTCACCGTTCCTGACATAGTTACCATGGATAGCAAAAAACGGCTGATGAAACAGAATGTTTTGTGTATCAATGGGATTAAAATAGCTTTTACAGAACGACAAATAATAGATGGCATCAAGAATATTGGTTTTTCCTGCGCCATTATCCCCGATAAAACAATTTATTTTTTCAGAAAAATTAAATTCTGCTTCGGAGTAATTTTTAAAATTTGTTAAAGTAAGTTTCTGTAAAAACATTTTGATATTTCTTCCATTAACCAAAAAGGCGTTGATGTTGCACCGCAAACTCCAACTGTATTAAAACCTTCAAACCATTCTTTTTTAATATCTGCAACTTCCGAGACAAAATACGAATTAGGATTTGCCTCTTTGCAAACTTTATAAAGAAATTTTCCATTAGAGCTTTTTTTATCACTGACAAATATTATCACATCATTATTTTGCGAAAATTCTTTTAGTTTTGGAGACCTGTTGGCAACTTGCCCGCAAATTGAATCAACAGTTATAAAATCAATCTGTTTTCCTTTATTTGCCGATTTCATGCGATTTTGAATATTACTGCTGATTTTTTTAAAATCCATAACACTTTTTGTTGTTTGAGCATAAAGTCTTACAGGTTTTGTAAAATCAATTTTATCAATATTTTCAATTGATTCAACAATAATAGCTTTATATTCTGTTTGACCAGCTAATCCAATAACTTCAGGATGGTCTTTTTTTCCGTAAATTACTATCTGCCCTCCTGCAATTTCCATTTTCTTAAAATTATCTTTTATTTTATTTTGAAGTTTTTTAACAACAATACACGAGGTATCAATCAATTTAATATTATTTTTCTCAGCAATCTCATAAGTTTCGGGAGGTTCGCCGTGTGCTCTTATTAATACCTTACAATTTTTCAGATTTTTTAACTTATCATAATCAATAATTTCCAATCCTTTTGTTTTTAAACGAGCAACTTCAATAGTGTTATG
>JAUXFX010000019.1 GCA_030622635.1 Bacteroidota bacterium | reverse complement strand
TTTTTTTCAAGGAAATTTATATCTTCTTCAAAAATACGGAGAGGTTCTTTTATTTGTTTTTTTTCGGTATCAGTGGCTAAAATTGAACCAATTGTTAAAAGTTGTTCCTGGATTATAATTAAAATCTCTTTTGTAAACTTATCAATTCCCTGGTCCCTGAGCAATCCGATGTATGAGTTCAATTCATCCACAGTTCCATAAGCTTCAATACGGGGGTGATATTTGGGTAATCTTGTTCCTCCGATTAAAGATGTTTCACCTTTATCGCCTGTTTTTGTGTAAATTTTTGGGGTTGAACTCATAATCTAAAAGAATATATTAAGCACTTAATAAACAAAACTTTGTGGTTTTTCAATTATAAATTATCAATCTTCAATTATAAATTTAATAATTTACTTCACAACTTCTTCCCCTACATAATCAGCCATGGTTTTAACATCTTTATTTATTTCATCCGATTCCACCATTCCATCAATTAAACGGATGATACGATGTGAATGACGGGCAATTGACTCTTCATGTGTTACAACTATAATTGTATTTCCTGCTTTATGAATCTGCTCTAACAAACCCATAATTTCTATTGAAGTCTTTGAGTCAAGATTACCGGTCGGCTCATCTGCAAGTATTATAGAAGGATGATTTACCAAAGCTCTTGCAACCGCAACCCTTTGCCTCTGTCCACCGGATAATTCATTTGGTTTATGCTGAATCCTGTCTGACAGGCTTACATCTTCCAAAACTTCTTCGGCCCTTTTAATTCTTTTGCTTTTATTATATCCGGCATATATCAACGGCAACATAACGTTTTCCAGAGCCGTTGAACGGGGCAGCAAATTAAAAGTTTGAAATATAAAACCTATTTCTTTATTCCTTATCTCTGCCAGTTCATTATCATCCATCCTGCTTACATCATTACCATTTAGAAAATATTGTCCTGAAGTCGGTGTATCAAGGCAGCCGAGTAAATTCATTAAGGTTGATTTTCCTGAACCGGAAGGTCCCATCAAAGCAACAAATTCATTTTTATTTATAGTTAATGTAATTGATCTTAATGCACGAACAACTTCTGTTCCTACTGTAAAATGCCTTGAAATTTCATTCAATCTGATTACTTCTTCTTTCATAATTTATATTTATTTACTTGCAAATTTAATAATTTCGTTAAAACTTAATAATAAAATCCTGTTTGCTTAATTCCTTTTTGAAAAACACAAAGCCCATAAAAAAGACATCAATGGTTACACTTACTTTGGGATTTTTCTTAATATACTCCCATGCTTCCTCCATTCCTTTTGACCAGTGTATATCATCAAAAACAAAAACGGAATTATTATTTGAAAGAGGCAAACATTGCTCAAAATATTTTATGGTTGGTTCTTTTCTGTGGTTTCCGTCAAAATAAACATAATCCAATGTGTCAAATTTTTTCAGCACTTTGGGTAATGTTGAATTAAAATTACCAATCACAAGCTTAATATTTTTAAGTTTTAATGTATTAAAATTCTTTTGTGCTTTATCTGCCGTATTTGCACAACCTTCAATAGTAATAATTTTACTTTCGGGTGAAGCTAAGTATTGATACATTGTACTTAACCCGAAAGATGTTCCCAATTCTAAAATTGACTTTGGTTTAAAATATTTAATTAACCTAAATAATAGTTGTGAATATTTAGGTGATTGCCCAGTTTGTTTAACTATATGTTTTATTCTTTTTATACTTGTTGAATACGGATGTGATTTCGCTCCTGCTCCAAAATCACATATTTCAAGCGGATTACCATTGCTTAACAATTCCTTTCTAATCGTTTCAACCTCATTGTATGCTTCATATTCCTGACTATCTTCAAAAACTTTTGTAATCAATTCATAAACAAATGGCGAATGAATTTTAAACTTGGTTTTCGCAGTGCGTAAATATTTCAGATATCGTATTAAAATTTTAATTTTCTTCACTCTTGTAGTTTTACCGGTTCAAATGTAATAAAAAAATCAATTAATTAAATGCAACTTTATTAATATAAAAAACAGTTCGTTTATTCAGCTTGGGTAAAGAATTATTTTTTATTTCCTGATTGCCGTAACAAATAAAATAATTGTTATACCAGTGGATAATATTACTGTTTTCGTCATCAATTATTTTATCTTTAGGATACATTGAGTCAATTTCAGAATACTCCCTGTCTCCAACTACTTCACCGTTTTCAAAAATTTTTGAGGCAATTTTACCTTCACTATTATATGCCAGTATCATATCATTTCTATCAAAATAATAAATAATATGCTTTTTTAAGTAAAAAGTTAAAATATTCCATATCTCAAAACCATTATCCCACAATAAATTGCCTTCTTCATCAAAACCTGCAATTATTGCATTAAAAAATTTATATCCGTCAAAAACAGTATAGCTTTGAGGCATCGGGCGGCCATAATAATCATAAACCATATTGGTTACTGTGTGATATTCAGGATAGTATGCTTCGGATAACAAAATATATTTCCCATCATATTGAATAATATCATGTAATAACAAACGGTAATTCAATGAATAGTTTTTACTTGCTATTTTTTTCTTTTCTGCTTTCTTCTTAATCTTGTATATCTCCCTCCCGCCTAATGCACTATAAAAGTTTTTAAAATTAAGGAAATTGAAATAATTAATAAACTTTTGTTTTTCATTAACGATTTTTGTAAAATAATAACCCGTAGAAACTGTTTCAACATTTTCTTTAAGTTCTGTTGTTTTGCCTTTTGATTTATTGTAAGTCCCAATTATTATCTTTTCATTCTTATTAACAGATAGTAATTTAGCTGAATTTAGCTCATTTTCAATATTTTCAGTTTTTACTTCAACTGTATTTATTTTATTCCCATTAAAATCGTATTTAATTATATAGAGTGAATTATACCTTTTTGAGATGTAATTATTGATAACCGCCAGAACAGAATTATCAAGTGTATCAATAAAAATATCTTCCATTAAATTCTCGCCGTTCAGATCAATAGGCAATAAAGTATTTTTGCCTGTAATAGTATTCACTGCATTTATTTGAACCTGATTTTTTCTTAAGTTCAAACCGATAAAAGCTGTTTGTTTATGAACTTTAAAATCAACTAACTCTGATTTATCCGGAATTACACCGCTCACAGCATAAAATTTTTCAGTATCAATTGATAATTTAATGATTTGAAAATTAAACATCTCCGATTTTATTTTGCCAATATTCAAAAAATACATGTAAACAAAATTATCATCTATTACAAATTTCTTAAATTTTAGATTATTGATAATCGGAACAACCTTTGTCCACTTTTCTTTTAAATTCGGATCATAGAAAGTAAAATACCAGTTTTTACTGTCTTCATAAGCCTGCTCAGTACTTTCGTAAAAAAGCAGTAAACCTGATTCGCCACATGGTATAAGCTTAAAAATTTCATATTCTAACCGGGTATTTATTTCAACACGCAATACTTTGCCTGATTGAGAATAAGTGAAATTCTGTATAGAAAATAAAATAAGAATTAATATTATCGTGAATTCGGGATATAAAAGTTTGTAAATCAATTTCATGTTTACTTTCTTAAAAACTATTTTATTAATTTTGACGATGATAAACACAGATTTATTAAGATTAAAAAATATATAAAGAAACTAATCCCAAACTCACGTTATTATAAATTTTGTCCTATTAATATATAATAAAATTCAAGCATGAATTCAAGAAAAATTTCAGGAACAAATTTACAAAATTATAACTGATTTTATTGGAATATATTTTAAAATATTTACACAAAAGGGGTTACCTTTCATCTGTTTTTGGGATTAATATATAATTATCAGGTGACAAATTTTAGTTTTTTGTATTAAGGATAAAATTATCTTTTTATTAATTAAATTTTTTGAGTTATGAGAAAAATAAAAATTATAGCATTAGCAACAATGCTAATTGTTTTTGCCGGAGTCATGGTAATGATAAACAGTTGCACCAAGAACCATATTGACGAAGGCATCCAAAAATCCCTTATCGATGAGGAATCACAAGCCATAACAGCACACATTTTGGCATTTAAGGAGAAAATGAAAATTTACAGGGAAAATCCCGGGTTAAAAACTGAAGAAAAATATACTGCAGACAGTGCTATGCTTGAACTGGAATCCCTGTTAAATTTCAATTTTTGTTATGCCAATATTGAAACAGACAAGAAAGAGTTTGTTACAACAGAAATTACTATGCCTTTGGACGCACTTAATGAAATAGGCGATAGCACGCTTTCACAACTTTATTACGAAAAATTAATTGACAGCATACAGGAACAAATGCTACGTGTAAATTATCCAAACATGAAATTGCTGCTTGTTGACCTTAAGCAAACCGGAACAGATAGTAATGGGGACGCAATTATCAGTATTGGTTCACTTATTGGAAATGAAGGCAGTATTATTGCTGTTACGCAGGAAGATGGCTGGTGGTATGGGTATTTGGGTGGAACATGCGAACATATATATCAGGGAGAATTAGATGCTGCGATAATCCTTGAATGGGATATAAAATTTTTACATTGTCCGGCACCACCACCCAATATGATGAGGCGATACACTATTATACATACCGAAGGACCCTTAACACCTAATCTACCCGAATATAGAATACCTAATGACCCTCTTGATAATTACATGGATTACAGGGTGTATTATGCTACAACTGCTGTTGGTCCAATAACTGATGATACAAAATGTATATCAAATGATATGGAAATGCCGTTTTATTTTGGGCACTATAATGACTTTATTAATGAATTTGAGTTACTGTATCAATTAGAATTTGTTGATTGTATGATTCAGGGATACATTCATGATGATCAATCTTATATACAACATAAATATACAATATTTTTAGGTGAAGTATGGCTTATTCCTATAAGCTGGGTAATAGAAGATATTATGACTTACAATAATTAAGCTTTCAATCATGTTAAAACTAAATTCCATATTTATTAGAAATTATTTTTTATTGATGTTTGTATGTTTTACTTTACAATTCATACCTCAATCATCAAATGCTCAAAATACATTTGAAATTAGGTTTAATTCATGTCTTGATGAGTATCCCCGTGATTTTATAATGGACTCAAATAATGATTTTGTATGTATTATCTGGAAAGCGCCGACTACTGATTATATCCCTGAATCATATATCTACAAGATAAGTCCTGAAGGAGATACTGCCGGTAAATTATTTACAAAACAGGATACAGTCCTGAAACTATATAAAATTATTCAGGCTGGAAATTCACCGCTTGAGTATCTGGTAACAGGAATTGGTTATAACAGGGATAGCAGCGCAAGTTTATGGTTTTCATATTTCATGAAGATTACCGAAAACATGGATATTATCTGGCAAAAAACCTACCAGTTGCACAATGTTGATGAATATGCCTGTATTCCAATTTTACCTCAGCTATTAAAGGAAAAAGAAAATACCTTTTTACATGCATGTTTTCTGACTCCTCATTGGAAAATGTACTTATTTCGGATATCATCTGCCGGGGATAGTTTGGTATACAGGATATACGAGAACGATAGCTCTGGTGAAATAAGTGATTTAACCTATAATTATGATTCATCTGCATATTGGCTTCATACACATTTTGCACATTATAGTTCATCAGGTCCAGAATCACAGTGTATTACTGTGAATTTTGATCTTGAACAAACCAATGTAATGTATTACCCGAGATGGTTTGCAGAAGGAATTTCGGCAAAGTTATTACCTGATAGAAATCTGGTAGCAGGAAGTATATTTTGGGAACCTTTGATTGGCGGATACAATTTTTACCTTGCTGCATTTAAATTGGATACTGCATTTAATGTATTGGCTGAATGTAAATTTACACATCCCGATACAACTACTCAGGGAGGCTCTACTACAATGGACTTTTATTATCCCTCATGTATTTATGTTGGCGGAGATCATACTATGCCATTAGGAATTTGGGAGCCTGTACCTACATGGATTGTTATAGCAAAAATGAACGTAAACCTGGAAATTGAATTTGAAAAATACATTGGGGGTGATGCTCATTATGATTTTAAAACAGTAACAGCAGCCAGTGATAGCGGGATATTAATTTCAGGTACACGTTACGATTGGAACACACAAAACTATGAGCGGGATGCCATAATTATTAAACTTGATATGAATGGCTGCATAACAGACATTCAAAACCAAAATAAGATTAAAGTATCAACTGCAATAGTTTATCCCAACCCCGGTTCAGAAGAAATTAATATACGTACTGCTCTTAAAAACACAATTTTTGAAATGTACGACATGAACGGGAAATTAATTATCAGTAAAAATTTAAAACAAAATATTACAAAAATAAATTCAATTTTATTAAACCCGGGAACATACACATGGAATGTTTATGATAAAACAAAAGTGTATGATACCGGCAAATGGATAAAAACAAAATAAAAACAAAAAATCATGAAAAAATCAATAATTATTTCTATATTTATAATAAGCACACTATCATATTCTTATGGTCAATGTGTGCAATGTGAAGGACAAACTGCAAGCGGCACAAATGCCAGCATCATCGGACCAAGTAATACAGCATCAGGAGCAGGTTCAGTAGCAATAGGTGCGAATTCTCATACTCCTGGTCTGAGTGCAATCGCAATTGGAGGTATGCTTCAGGCTATTAATCCATATTCTTTTGTTATAGGTACAGGAGGAACTCCTTCAAAAAAACTTATTAACGGTTATGCCGAATCCCTTATGATTGGCTTTAACAGTACAAAGCCAACATTGTTTATAAGCACATCTCCAAGCAACCTGCAATATGACCGGACAGGTAAAGTAGGTATTGGAAATATAACCGAACCTTATGCAAAACTCCACATCAAAGCTGATGAAGGAGAAGACGCTACTGTTTTTATTGAACCGAGTACGTGGACAGAAAATAGTAATGCAACATTATTACTCGGTAATATGTTTCACGGCTTAACTGCCAATAGTGAATATGGTCTTGTTTTTTCAACACAAAAAAAATATATTTTTAACAATGGTAATGTAGGAATTGGAACACAAATCCCCGAAGAAAAACTTCATGTTAATGGAACCATACTTACAAATGGATTTAAAATGCCACAGGCAGGAATAAAAGACGGATATGTTCTAACTGCTGACAGAAACGGAAATTCAGCATGGCTGTCAACACAATGCTTGTGGGAAACTGGCGACGGTGATAATATTTACCGTTTAAACGGAAACATAGGTATCGGAACTTCAGAACCACAATCAAAATTACAAATTAATAACGGTTACATATCAATTGGTTATAATAAGCTCACTAATCCGGAAGAAAACGGATTGATTGTGAATGGTAATGTTGGTATCGGAACAAATAATCCACAATCGCAATTAGAAGTACACTCAAATGAATCAAGCATGATAAATGTTACAGCATCCGGTAATAATGATGCGAGCGTTTGGGTAACAAATAGTCTTTATGCTTATGGTTTGGGGATGAACGCCAACGGTAAAGGATACATTTATCAAAATATTAACAACCCTGAGCCACTGATGACATTTTATGATAACAAAGTAGGTATAGGTGCAGATAATCCGCAATCACAGTTAGAAGTACACTCAAATGAATCAAGTATGATAAATGTTACAGCATCCGGTAATCATGATGCGAGTGTTTGGGTAACAAATGGTCTTTATGCTTATGGTTTGGGGATGAACGCCAACGGTAAAGGATATATTTATCAAAATATTAACAACCCTGAGCCACTGATGACATTTTATGATAACAAAGTAGGTATAGGTGCAGAACCTGTTCAAGGTGGAATTCACAAATTATATGTTGAAGGAGGGATAACAACAGATGAAGTAATTGTTAAATTACAAACAAATTGGTCTGATTATGTATTTAATAAGGGTTATAAATTACAATCATTAGAGGAACTTGAGCGATATATTGAAAAAAACAAACATTTACCAGGCATACCTTCAGAAAAAGAAGTAAAAGAAAATGGTATTAACTTGGGGGAAATGAATGTTGTTCTGCTTAAGAAAATTGAGGAGTTAACTTTGTATGTTATTGAGCAGGAAAAGAAGATGAATGTTTTAAAAACTCTGATCATGGAATCAAAAAGATGATTGCTATTATTTAACTCATCTATTAATTAATAAAATAGATACATATACTATGAAATATTTTTTTGTTTTTATATTGTTTATTATTCCTATTTTGATTAAGGGACAGGATAATTCTAATAATAAAACGGAATTATACTTCAAATATTCACCTTTAAGTCTATTAGGTGATGGAGTTACTAATAGTATTGGTATTCAATTAGGATTAGAGTACAAATTAAAAAATCAAATTGGTATTCAACAAGATATCATGTATATATTTTTATTTAGTCATAAAAATCAGAATTTTTTCACAATTAATGTTAATAATATTAATGGTATTAGATCCATTACTGAATTAAGATTTTACTTAAATAAAGAAAATCAGCATTTAGAAGGCATTTATATTGCACCACAATTAATTTATCAATATACAAAAGCAATACGTACACAAAGCTTGGTAAATCAAGATGTTAACGAATATTGTATAAAAAGAAATGTAATAGCTTTTCATGGAAAATTAGGGTGGCAATTGGTTAATAAATGCAGATTTATTCTTGATGTCTCTTGTGGTGTTGGATTAAGGTATATTGCAAGTTTCAACTCTGGGAAAATTCCTGATCATTCAATTGATTATGAATTTCCTTATTCAAAAGATTATGATTCAGGTTCAAAAATATTTCCCAGTTTTATAATGGCCTTAAATATAGGTTGGATGTTTTGACATTATCAAATTTTAATACACATAATTTTTTATTCATTATATTAAAAATAATAATATGAAAAATATAAAATATTTAATAGATAACAAAATCTTTTTATTGTTAATTTTTGCATTTTTTTATCAAAAAATCGATGCTCAAATTTGCATGGACTGGAAAAATCAAACAACCGGATATGTAATTGTGGGATATACTTCAAACAATCAGTATGATTATATCTGGCATGAAGAAACAAATATTAAACAAGGGGTTCATATATGTGTACTTCCATCAGAAAATGTGCCAATATATATACAACAGAATAATAATTATATTAACTTTACTACAAGAATAAGTCCAACCCTTGCTTATTCTTTTATGGTAAATATTGATGTAAATATTAATGATAATGGATATTTCAATATATATTCAGGGAGTTCTAAACAGGATGTGGTTTGGTATAATTCATCAAATTATTTCTCTTCAATTGGACAATATAATTTAAAAGTTAAAATCCAAGAATCCTTAGGTCAAGAGTTTTTTAGAGAATATGATATTTTTGTTATTCCAACATCTCAGAAATTATTTAAAGATAATTTTGGAAACACTTTAAGATTATGGGAAGGAAATAATGCTATTAATAACATACCTATTGTTTTTTCTGAAGGATTTGATGCATATAATACTAATCCACAAGAAATGTACTATTCTGTTGCAGAAGATTTAATGTCATGTTTAAGACAAAATGGATTTGATATATTTTTATTAGATAATAAATATGGAACGCAAGATATTAGAAATAATGCAACAGGCTTCTCAACTGCAATTAATTACATTTCAAATTTAAATAATAACCAATTAGTTATCGCTGGCGGTGTAAGCATGGGGGGTATTATTGCCAGATATGCTTTAGCTAAAGCAGAAAACGACGGCTCTCCTTTGCCGGCATCAATATTTATCTCTATTGATTCACCGCAACAAGGTGCTATAATATCAAATACTCTTCAGGATTATAAACGGGAAAAGCAGGAAGGTGATGAATTTGCAGAACATGCCTTAAACAATGATGCGGCAAAACAATTACTAATATACAATACTTATGATCAAAGCGGTAGTATCCATCAAAGTTTTTTTTCTGAAATGGATAATTTAAATGGCAATGGATATCCACATTTAACTAAAAACATTGGTGTATCATTCTCTAATAATCAACCAAATCCAAATTCAGGAACATGGATTGAAATTGAATGGCATGTAGGACCATTTCAGGGAGAGGTGGCAAGTTTTGATTTAACGGATGACGAAAAAATTGCAGGTTCTTTTCTGCCAATTGATTTAACTTCAATGGATCCAACTATAATGAGAGCAAGTTATTGGTGGGTGCAATTATTATTTCCACCTATACAAGTACTTTATTATCCAACAATTTCATTTAACAGGTCTAAGGATCCTACTTATATTTCTTATATAAGTGCATTGGATATAGTTAATGATCAATCAAAATTTGATAACGTAATAATTCCTGAAAACACATCACATCACGATATATTACCACATGATATTATTAATCCAATTGTAAATGAATTAATATTTTCCGATTTATACATACAAAACCAAATTATTAATTATGATTTTGATTTCATTGGACAAAAAATAAAAGCAGGTAATAATGTCACTAATATTATACCAAATGGTGATGTTATTATTACTAATGGCACCAATATTACATTCACAGGAACTGAAGAAGTGCTATTGAAAAATGGTTTTTTAGCTGAAGCAGGTACGGATTTATTAATTCATATTAATAATAACTTATACATTTCATGTGATAAAAGCAATTCAAATTATACTCCAATAATAAACTTTACTAAAAATAATAATAATTATATACAAACACACACTCCTAATTCGCCTATATCAAATATTGTATATGAAAAAAATAATATTATTTCAAATCATAAAATTATTTCAAAACCAATTATTTTCCCAAATCCAAGTAAAGATATTTTAAATATTATAATAACAGGACTTAGAGAGAAAATAATTATTAAAATTTCTGATATTTTAGGTAATACTGTTTATAAAAATGAAACATTATTCGATAATTCTACATCAATAGATATTTCTTGCATTCCAGATGGAATCTATTTAGTAAGGATATTATTTGCAAATGAAATAATAACTAAAAAAGTTATTATTCAATAAAATGCCAAATATTAAAATATCAGCAGATTACAGGGAAAGGCAATCAGGAATACCCGGTTTGTTGATAGAAAAGGGCGTTGATATATCAATTGATGAATTACCTGCCGGTGATTACCTGATTAATGAGAATATATTGGTAGAAAGAAAAACAAAGAATGATTTTGTTTTATCTCTGATCAATAACCGCCTGTTCAATCAATGCTCAAAACTTAAACGAAGTTTAAAGAATCTCTTATTTATCATTGAAGGGAATCCATATAAAACAACTCATAATATAAGTTATCAGGCTGTAAAGGGTGCTTTATTATCAATTTCGCTTGCCTGGCAGATACCTGTGTTTTTTTCCAAAGATACTGATGATACCTCGGAAATTTTAATATCAGCAGGAAAACAAATGTTCCAGGATAAAATTCCTGTTCTTAGAAAAAGCTACAAACCAAAAAAGCCAAGAAACCAACAACTTTATTTTCTGCAGGGCTTACCATCAATCGGACCGCTGCTTGCAATACGTCTTATAGAATATTTCCGGTCGATAGATAAAATTATGAATGCCTCTTATGAAGAACTGATGCTTGTTGAGGGGATAGGTAAGGTAAAAGCACGAAAAATAAAAGAGTTTATTAATTAACCACCAACTTTTCCGAAACCATATAACCTGACTTATTATCCCTGATAGTTACAAAATAAATTCCTTTGTCAAGTTCTGAAAGATTTAAAGTATTTGTTTTACTGTTTATCGATTTTGCGAAAACCAATTTTCCTAAAATTGTATGTATTTTCAATTCATAATTTCCTTCAGCAACATTAACATTCAAATTTTCATTAGCCGGATTAGGATATATTTTATATTCAAATCCACCGGTAAATTCATTGATTCCGGTATTTCCCTCACCTGTAATTAAAATATTATCAACTTCCCATGTAGCTGACTCCTGGTTATTTGATGTATATTGAAATGCAATATAAACTGCAGTGCCATTAAAACCCGAGACATCGATATTACCTGAAGCCGTCCATTGCCAGCCACCCTGTGATAACTCGGCAGTTAGTATTGTCCATGTAGCAGAGTATGGATCACCTCCTCCATCATAATCTACAGATATTTTAACCTCCAAATCCGGTCCGGTGTAATTCAAAGCCGAGAAAAAAGAAAAGGATTCGTTAGTAAAATTAGCAAAATTCATAGGCGGTGAAATTAGCCAGTCATCATTTTCGTTGCTCCCGCCGGAATAACCGCTCATTTTTGCACAAGGCGAGTCTTCAATTCCATAATGGTCTTCAATATACCAAAATTGGTCAGGTCCAACAACACTTATTTGTGCCCATGTTCCTAATGTCGTATCATTAAAATCCTCAAAATTAATAATTGCCAAATCAGGAGTTGTTGCACTTGCTTCAGGAGGGGTTCCATCGGTTTTGTAATCAATATCAGAGCCGGTATTTGTGTAAGGGAATATCTTAAAATAATATGTTGATGAAGAAGGTAATCCGGTGAATGTATAAGTTTCAACACCATAAGAAACATTAACAGTTGCCCAACCATCAGAAAGATTAATATCATCTTCAACAGGAATTCCGTCTTCGGGCGGATCTATATTAGCATTATCGCTACCAAAGATAAGATAAGCTAAAGGAAGCTGCTCGCCGGTTGCATCATCCCAGTCTAAATTTATTGAAAAACCCTCTGCCGAAGCAACAAAATTTGTCGGATAATTTGTTGGCTCGGGATTTATAGCTCCACCGCTAATCCATGCAATATTATCAATGCTCACCTGACCTGATAAATCATCTGTCTGAATAAATTTAATTGTAAAATCACCGGGTATGTTAACATTTATATCACCTGTGTTTTTCACAATTCCTTGTTCAGCCAAAGTTGTAATGGTTGTAACAAGGAATGAATTTATATAAACTTCAAGGTTTACATTTGTTGAAAATGCTTGCATATAATCAAAGTTCAAAGTGAGGCAGCCACCTGAAATCGTTCCTGAACAAACCTCGGCTGTCGGCACCCTGTTTTTTCCAAGACATGGAGTTTCGTTAGTTATTAACTTATCGCCACGGCACTGGTAATAAGTCCATGTTGAACCATCTTGTCCTATAAATGTTCCGTCTTCATAAGTATTTCCTGTTTCAGGAAAATTTGCAAATGTTTCCAAACCATCTGCATAAATCATGGGGCTTATTGCCCATGAAATAATCATTAAAGTTAAAAATGTAATTTTTTTCATTTTGATAGTTTTAGTTAATTTATTATTATTTTATTATAGTCTTTTCATAAATTCATCCAAAAAGACCTACGAGGTTTATTTTAGTGAATTTCTTAAAAACCAACAAACTGGCAATATGTTTATTAATAAAACCTCGTAGGTCTTGCTTTTTAAAATTTATTGGTTTTTATACTGCACTTAATTAATCTTTGCACGAAAACTAAATATTTTGGAGTGCTTAGTCAGAAAACGTCAAGTTCGTCCCGATAATTATCGGGATGCGAAGTGCAGAAAATAAGGAGTCCGTACGAATGACTGGTTTCTGCACGAGCGTAACGAAGAAATTGACGTTTTCTGGCAAGCACTAATTAATAATTAATTTTTTAAAGACAATGTTTTGAGTATCTTTTTCATATACTTTAACAAAATAAATCCCTTTATTTAAATTTTTCAAATTTATTTCTGTTATACGTTTGTTTAAATTATCCTGATATACCAACTTACCTAAAACAGAATAGATTTTTATTTCGCTATATTTTCCGTTTTTCTGTTCAACAAATAAATTATTTTTCGCAGGATTAGGGTAAATTCTGATATTATTTTTATTGCCGGTTTCAGGAATTCCAATTGGTCCGACTTCAATATAATCGGTTTTGGTTAATAAACTTGTACCGAACAAATTGGCAACCGTTAATGTAACATCATAAACTCCGACCTCATTATACAGAATGCCAACAGGGTTTTGAGCAAATGAGGTATCTGGTGTTCCACCTTCAAATATCCATTCCCAAGTATCAGGGTCACCTGTTGAAAGGTCGGTAAAATCAATGCTTTCGCCGACAAAAATTGAAGTTGTGCTTGCTTCAAAATCTGCTTCGGGTATAATTGCGCATCCTGCACCCGGAGTTGCGAATATTGAATCTCCGCTTGCATTTATTGCAGCAAATTCTATAGATGCCTGCCAGTTTTCAGCAAGTGAATTATCCAGATCAGGGTCGCAGAAAGTCAATGACGGTCCGTTGCCATCCGGTTCTGTGGGCCAGGGAGCATAATCAAAGTAATGAACACTATCAATAAAGAAATCATAGTTATTGTTTAGCATAATTAATTCTCCACTATTATTTAAACCTCCGCTTGTCCATTGATAAGCATTAACACCAAAAGTATTCAACATACTCAATGAGTCAATTGCAACAAGGACATAATCGCCCGGATTTAAGCTAAGTGCCGGGAAAATAAATTCCACTCCGTCTGCTAAATAATAATTTTCCATATCCACCGAAATCGTATCATTATTATAAATCTCAATAAATTCAAGCGAATCGGTTCCGGTTTCAGGAGGATTATACATTATTTCTGTTATCACAAGATCATAAATAACTATTGGCTCAATAACTGAAAAAATTCCACTTTCGCCAAAAGTTTTATCAGTAAAATCAGTAATTCTGATTTTATAATCGTTGCTAACGGTTTGGTCGGCTGGGATGTACCATGTCCACAAACCTTGTGAAGCAGGTACTGACGGAGTTAAAACCGACCATGTCGGGCTGCCGCTTGATGCATCCGGAGTTACTTCAATCATAACATTTTGACCTGTATTTGATACTGTCCATTGAATATTATGGGCTGTTCCCTGTTCCCACAAATCTCCTGCAACAGGTGAAGTAACGGTAATTATGGGGACATTTGGATCCCCTGTAATTTCAATTTCATCAACGCTCCATCTTCTTGGATTACCGCTGCTAAGGTATTGGAAAGCAACATGAACGTTGTCTCCTGTGATGAATGACAAGTCAACATCGCCTGATGATTCCCAAACATCCTGAACAGCAGGCTTATTAAAGGTTAATTCTATCCAGTTCGCAGCAGTTGGGTCACCCCCGGTGTAATCAGTTGAATATTTTAGAGTTAATTCATCAGGTGTATTTCCATATTTCCATTGTGTGTAAAAAACCATTTTTTCATCAATATAATTACTAAGATTTAACGAAGGTGATATAAGCCAGTCGTTACTTGGTTCATTTTCGTTATATCCATTCATTTGTGCAAACCATGTAGTTCCTAATGCGCCGCCAAAATCCTGTACTGTCCAGTCTTTATCGCTTGCAACGCTGTAAGAAGACCATGTTCCGAATGTTCCGCTCTCAAAATCTTCGGTATTTATAGCTGCATCAGTGGTGGCAGTTGCGCTTGGCGGAGTACCGTCGGTTTTGTAATCAATAATTGTTCCGCTGTTTGTATAAGGAAATATCTTAAAAAAATATTCTGTTTGTGAAAACAGTCTGTAAAATGTGCAGGTTCCAATGCCCTGGTTGATATTCAAAGCGCCGGTCCCATCCGAAAGGTCGGTATCATCCGGTTCGGGAGTACCATCAACCGGAGCTACAATATTATTCTGGTCACTGACTTTAATAAGATATGCAGCCGGCAACTGACCACCAACAGCATCATCCCATGTTAATGTAATTGACAATCCGCTTGTTTCTGCAATAAAATTGGTGGGATAATTTGTTGGTTCCGGGTCTGGTGTTCCTCCTAAAGTCTGTCCATTGTTCAAATTACCGGGAGTTGCAGTAGCAGGAGGCTGCCACGTAAAATTCGAATATTGTGTTCCGTTTCCTGACAACTGAAGAGACTCACCTACAGGGGTACTGCTTGATTCGGAAACTCCAATATCAGTTGATGTTTCACCGTTTGCCGGACCATCAGTTGCTGTGAAGGTACCTTCATAACTTAAAAACTGACCGGATATTAATGTCCCCTGATAACTCAATGACATCCCGTCAGGGGCACCATTTTGAATGCTTTCACCTGCATCGGTATAATTAAAATAATATAATGTAAAATTACCGCTGGTTGTTCCAACTGTAAAATTATCCAATGTTTTTGTATTATAAACCGCTCCGCCGTTTCCATTATAAAGGTCAACCTGAAAATCAGATAGAGTATAGGCGCCGGCATTTTCAATAACAACTTCAATTATTTCATCTACATCAGTTCCAGTGTTATCATAATGAATTTCATTGATCCAAACATTTTGTGCTGAACTATATTGGATAAAGCTAAAACACAAAAATACGGTTAGTAAAATCAGAGCTTTTAATTTGTAGATTTTTTTCATGACAGATTATTTTAGTTAAACAAATTTTTTATATATTTAATGCGTTAATAATACGATTTTTTATCAGTGTAAATCAAATTTTATTGCTAATTTTTATTAACAAAATTTAAACAGTCTCTAATTTTACAACTCAGATGTTAATAACTCAATTGCCGGCAAGTTTAATTTCAGGTAACCGATCAATATTAAATTAATAAAGTTTTTTAATTGTTCTTTTGGCTTGAACCAAAAGAACCAAAAGTTCAAGACTTCTTAGAATTCCCATAAGAATTCTAAAATGTTTATAAATTAAATTAGCAAAAAAAAACCTCCTTAAAATTTAAGGAGGTTCAAAATAAATACTGAATATTTTATTATTTATTTGGTGTTGGGTAAAATCCGTTGATTAACTGACGGGTTAACCCGTCAGTTTAGTAAGTCATGACTATCTTCAACTGTTTTAACCCATGATCATTTATTTTTTATCATCATCATCTACTTCTTCAAAGTCGACATCGGTTACTTCGTCATCTCCTGAAGTACCTTTAGGTTCTTCTGTAGTTGGTCCTGCACCAGGTTGTCCTTGCGGCTGACCTTGTGCCTGAGTGCTTTTATACATCTCTTCGCTAGCTGCCTGCCACACTGTATTTAATGAATTCATAGTTGAATCAATTGCAGCAAGATTTTTACTTTTATGTGCTTCTTTTAATTCTGCCAAAGCCTTTTCAATAGATTCTTTTTTATCTGCAGGAAGTTTATCGCCATATTCTTTTAATTGTTTTTCGGTTTGGAAAATCAAAGCATCAGCACTATTTAATTTATCTATTTCTTCTTTTGCTTTTTTGTCAGCTTCCTCATTAGCTTTAGCTTCATCTCTCATTCTTTGGATTTCAGAGTCTGTCAATCCCGAAGAAGCTTCAATACGTATATTTTGTGATTTTCCTGTGGCTTTATCTTTTGCATTTACGTTCAAAATTCCATTTGAATCAATATCAAAAGTAACTTCAATTTGAGGTATTCCTCTTGGAGCAGGCGGAATTCCATCTAAATGGAAACGTCCGATACTCTTGTTTTGGCTTGCCATTGGTCGTTCTCCCTGAAGCACATGAATTTCAACAGATGGTTGATTATCGGCTGCAGTAGAGAAAGTTTCCGATTTTTTCGTAGGAATAGTTGTGTTTGCTTCAATTAATTTTGTCAAAACACCGCCAAGTGTTTCAATACCTAGTGAAAGCGGAGTAACATCAAGCAATAACACATCTTTAACTTCTCCTGTTAAAACACCACCTTGTATAGCAGCACCAATAGCTACTACTTCGTCAGGATTTACTCCTTTTGAAGGTTCTCTTTTAAAGAAATCCTTAACAACTTTTTGAATTATAGGAATTCGGGTTGAACCGCCAACAAGTAATACATCGTCAATATCATCAGTTGTCATTCCGGCATCTTTTAATGCAATTTTACAAGGTTCAATAGTTTCCCGAACAAGGTCATCAATAAGCTGGTCAAATTTTGCACGTGTTAATTTTTTAACTAAGTGCTTTGGAATTCCATCAACCGGCATAATGTAAGGAAGATTGATTTCAGTTTCCGTTGAACTGGAAAGTTCAATCTTGGCTTTTTCAGCAGCTTCTTTTAAACGTTGTAAAGCCATTGGGTCTTTCCTTAGATCAATGTTTTCATCTTTTTGAAACTCATCAGCAAGCCAGTCAATAATACGGTAGTCAAAATCATCACCACCCAAGTGTGTATTTCCGTTTGTAGATTTTACTTCAAAAACACCATCACCTAATTCGAGGATTGATATATCAAAAGTACCTCCACCAAGGTCAAAAACAGCAATTTTTACATCTTTGCTTTTCTTTTCAAGTCCATAAGCAAGTGCAGCAGCAGTAGGCTCATTGATAATTCTTTTAACTGTTAATCCGGAGATTTCACCGGCTTCTTTTGTAGCCTGACGCTGAGAATCACTAAAATATGCAGGAACAGTAATTACAGCTTCTGTAATTTCCTGACCAAGATAATCTTCAGCGGTTTTTTTCATTTTTTGAAGTATCATAGCCGAAATTTCCTGAGGAGAATATTTCCTGTCACCAATTTTTATTCTTGTAGTTTTATTATCACCTTTTACTACATCAAAAGGAACTCTTTTAACTTCTTTTAAAACCTGATCATAAGTTTCTCCCATAAATCGTTTTATGGAGAATATTGTGTTTTTAGGATTGGTAATTGCCTGTCGTTTTGCAGGATCACCAACTTTTCTTTCACCGTTTTCTGTAAATGCAACTATTGAAGGGGTGGTTCTTCTTCCTTCACTGTTAGGAATAACCACAGGTTCACTACCTTCCATAACTGCAACACATGAATTTGTTGTTCCAAGATCAATTCCAATAATTTTTCCCATTTTTATATAATTTTATTTGATTATTAATAATTTTTTTAAATTTTACATATTCTTCTCAATGATTATGCCATCTTTTAATTATCAATATTTTGCAGATAAACTTAAGTATTTATAAATAATAGCTGCTATTTGATAATATTATATAACAAGCTGATATTACATTGATTAAGCTCAATTAAATATTCTTAAGGGATAAAATATCATATAAGCTTTTTTATTAAAACTGTCAAATATTGTGACAAAAAGGCAGGGAGTTAAGAATTGAGAATTGAGATTGTAGATTTGAGAATTGAGATTTGTGATTTTAGATTTGTGATTTGTGATTGTAATATTATTATTGAACTGATTAGTTACAATTTATTATTTTAAATGATAAAACTTATGTTCAGATCTTCTAATAAAGCAAATGATTCGGCATGAAGCAGTTTGGAACGTATTTTTTTATATCTTGCCGAGAAAACCCCAATACCGTTAACAATATTTGAATATTCAGGTTTTACCTGAACTATACTGTTTGATGGCTCATTAACTTCAATGTAAGTATTAAGGTCTTTACCTGCAACTGAGAAAATAAAATCAATATCTCCGGGATACCTGAAAATAACATCAGCTTCTTTTGCAGGATCATTATAAGGGATATTATTTTCACAAATGCTAAAGAAGGTTTCTCCCAAATATGCAATTTCCATGCTTTCTCCTCCCTGCAATGACTGGGATTTTCTTGTTCCCAAAAACCAGTCAACATACCTGTAAGTAGTATCAGGATTGTCCACGCTTTTCTCAATAAAATTAAATCTGATTATTACTTCAAATCTTTTCCCGTTTTTAGAAGAACTCCATTCAGCAGCAGACTTAGATGAGTAAGTAAACTTTATAAAAGCACTTCCTGCACTTGGTTTGGCTATACTAAAATCATGTACAAGTTCGGTTTCTGAAGTTACTTGTTTTTCGCCGACTTGTATTTTTAATTTATATTTAAAATCGTCATTTAAAGGTTCTTCGGTTTTATATAATAATTGATATGGATTATAAAACAATCCCGGCTCTTTATTATTAATAGTTACTGTATCCAACTGGAAAGTATTAAGTAAGTTGCCACTTGCCCATTCTTCAATTTTAACATCAAGCATTCCGGCATAATTACTTGAATCTTCAACTTTCGCCATAATCAGGGCATTTCCTTCTCCCAAAAAAGCTTTATTGATTTTCAGATATGTAATGCTATCCTGGTTCAGTAATCCATAAACAACAGTTACATCTTCATAATCGGCAATTATATCAACATCGGTTTCACATGCACTAAAAAGTAATCCTGTGAATAAAATTACTAATAAGAGATTTATTTTTTTCATAGCTGCAAAAATATAAAATATAATCTTAATACTTTATATTAATTATTATATCCGTAAAAAATAGAAAAAATTATTCATTTTAAAATAGATTTGCAGTATGTTTGTAAACTGAACGAAAACGTTAATGCAAATTTCTTTAATTTTAGTTTATTTAAGACCACGTAGTTAAATTATTAGAAAATTGCAAAGTTTACGATGTGAAGCAAGCGACACGAAGTCCATCCATACGGACTCCTTTTAGTCGTACGGATTCACTTCGTATCATTAGTACGTATGTATCCGTATGGATGCGTTTCAGTATAAACTAATTTTTAAATAAAAATTATCATGATAAGAGCAAATATAGTATCAAAAGTTACAACACACATTTTGCAGGGAATGAAATTAAAGGGTGAAAAAATTGCAATGTTAACAGCTTATGATTATTCAATGGCAAGGTTACTTGATGAGGCAGGAATAGATATTATTCTTGTTGGTGATTCTGCCTCAAATGTGATGTCGGGTTACAAAACCACATTGCCAATAACACTTAATGAAATGATTTACCACGCCTCTGCAGTTATGCGTGCCGTTTCAAGAGCTTTGGTAGTTGTTGACCTGCCTTTTGGAACATACCAGGGAAATTCAAAAGAAGCTTTACATTCAGCCATCCGTATTATGAAGGAAGCAGGTGCAAATGCCATAAAAATGGAGGGTGGCAAGGAAATCATCGAATCGGTTGAAAGGATACTTTCTGCAGGTATTCCTATTTTAGGACACTTAGGATTAACTCCACAATCAATTCATAAATTCGGAACTTATGTTGTTAGGGCAACAGATAAAAAAGAAGCTGATAAATTAGTTGAAGATGCACATTTACTTGAAATAGCCGGTTGTTTTGGAATAGTATTGGAAAAAATCCCTGCCAAACTTGGCACCCGCGTAACAAAAGAATTAAAAATACCAATAATCGGAATCGGAGCAGGTAACGGTGTTGACGGTCAGGTTTTGGTTTTGCATGATATGCTCGGTATTACTCAAAAGTTTTCTCCAAGGTTTTTAAGAAGGTATCATAATCTTAGTGAAGAGATCAAAGGATCTGTCAGGGCATATATTGATGATGTTAAATCAGTAAATTTTCCTAATGAAAGGGAACAGTACTAAAACTTATGGTAATATAGAATGTAGCTTTGCAAATTAATTAAAAAGGCTCCATACTCTTTTCAGTCGTAAGGCTGAGGCTGAGGCTAAGGCTAAGGAAAAGAAAATTTTCTATATGAATTACTCTCTTCAAAATAAGATTCTATACGAAGATAATCATCTGATAATCATTAATAAAAGTCCTTCCGAAATAGTGCAGGGTGATAAAACAGGTGATGAGCCACTTGTTGAAAAGATAAAACAATACATAAAAATCAAACACAATAAACCCGGAAATGTTTTTTTAGGTGTCGCTCACAGGTTAGACCGTCCGGCAAGCGGTATTGTAATTTTTGCCAAAACAAGCAAAGCTCTTGCAAGATTAAATTCAATTATAAAAAATCGTGAAATAAAGAAATTTTATTGGGCAATTGTAAAAAACAAACCTCCTGCTGAATCCGGCTTTTTGAAGCATTTTTTAATAAAAAACGAAAAAATAAATAAATCAACAGCTTATCACAAAGAAAAACCCGGAACCAAAGCTTCTGAATTAAATTACAAATTAATTAACACAAGCAACAATTATTATCTTCTTGAGATTGAATTATTAACCGGGCGACATCACCAGATAAGAGCACAGCTTGCAAAAATAGGCTGTCCGGTTAAAGGAGATTTAAAATACGGTTTCCCGCGTTCAAATAAAGATGCATCAATTAGTTTACATGCAAGAAAAGTTGAGTTTATTCATCCTGTCAGCAAAGAAAATATTTCAATTATTGCCTCACCACCTGATGATCCTTTATGGAATTATTTTGATTTTTGATTTTTGCAAAAACTGTTACCATTATTTTTCCAAAACTTGTTACTTTATAATTTCTGCTTACATGGTCATTCGGTTGTCATTCAATAGTCATTCGATCGTCATTCAGTGGTCATTCAGTGTTTACGTGTTTTGGTTGAAATCGGAAAATCTTAATCCGTAAATCTGGTTACTAAGTGCAGCCTGCCACTGCCACTTTGCCTCTGGTTCGTCTTCGCTCACCATGACTAATAACCTTTTAAACCGGATAAAGTAAAACTGACAAGTTTAGCTTCATTAATATATAGTTACCGATCCATTTGTAACAACAATATAACCTCTTTTTGTCAGATTGATAATTGTTGATTCATTATATGAACCGCTTTCAATTGATATTGTTGTTCCGTGTCCTGCTGCATTAACAGCTGCGGCAACAGTTTGATAAGGACTTGCAGCAGTTCCATTCCCGCCGGGAGCTGCATTTTTATCAACATAAATTGTTTTCATCGGGCGGCACCTGTACATACCTCGTCCATGAGTTGCAGCAATAAGGTATTCATCGCCTTGCCAGAATAATTCTGCTACTTCAACATTGCAAGGACCTTCATTACCTGAATAGCGTGGGGTAATACTCCATTTTGTTCCTCTATCCTCGGTAGCAAAAACACCAAGGTCAGTACCAATATATATCCAATTGCTACTTGATGGATAATAACGCACTGAATTTACCTGTAATGCCGGTAAGTCGTTTGGCGCCGTACCACTTCTGTTCTCCCATGAAGCTCCGGCATCTGGTGTGTACCATACATTATCAGCATTATATCCGCCAAATGTTACAAACACCTGGTTTGAATTATTTGGATTGATAGCAATATCTGTAACATACCGGTCAGGCAGGCCTACGCCATTATTGTCAACACGTGTCCAGAGAGTGCCAGCATTGGTGGTCATAGCAACATTTCCATTTTGGTAACCTACCCAAATTCTGCTTGGATTACCATCATCTATATCAATTGCACTGCAACGGTAGTAATAATATGTACCTCCGGACCAATATCCTCCAATATCACTTCGTATTTCACTCCAGATACCGGCATCATTAGTAGTTCTCCATATCCTTGATCCACCTGCTACTAAATTTGCAGGGTCATTTGGATCTAAGGAAAAAGGAGCAATAAATAAAGCCCTTGTTGCATCGTTAGCATCTCCTAAACCAGTAATAGCAGTGCTATACGAATCACCTCCATTTGTACTTTTATAAATCTTAAGTCGAACATATTCACCATAAATGATAGAAGTATTATTGTAATTGACGGCAGCAAATCCTCCATCACCGGTAGCAGATTGATACCAGTTGCCCGTACCACTCCAGCTTCCGGATGACTTATACCTTAGTTTATCGTTATCTTGTGTGCCTCCGACAATAATACTACCATCCGGAGCCGCAGCACCACCATAAAATTGTGTAATACCCAAAGTAGTATTTGCCAGATTCACCCAGCCGGAATTTTCAGATACAGTCCAAACATTATTGGTTTTTTGTATGCCTCCATCGTTTCCAAAATATACTTTTGGATTTGTTAATTGATCATAATCAGGGTGCTCAATGATAATATGGTGATCAGCATGAGCTGAGTTTTCTGAGCCTCCATTGTGGTAATCACGCCAGTCACTTATCCTGGTTAATGTTGCTCCCCCGTCAGTACTTCTCCAAAGATCAATTCCTCCAACTACCAGTTCAGTACTTTGTTGCGGATTCACCCAAATAGTATTATCATACCAGCCCTGGGCACCAAGATAATCATAGCCTGTACATCGTTGTGACCAGGTAGCTCCATTGTCTGTAGATCGCCATATTTCTCCTGAATTTCTATCCATTGAAACATAAATTCTGGAATAATTAGATGGACAAAAAGTAACCTCACAACGTCCGGGATCACTTGGTAATTTATTAGCGGCGCCGGTTGTATGTTCTGTCCATGACTGTCCATAATCAGTAGATAAATATACATCATTTCTACAACCAACAATTACCCTGTTATGATAAATAGGATGTATACGGACATCTAAAGCATAAGAAGCAGTATTCAAAATATTTACCCATGTAGTTCCACCATCAGTTGTTTTCCAGACTCTTTGAGGACTTTTAGTAACAGCATAAAGATAACCACTGCTATCAGCATTGGGATGATGAGCAAGACGATTAACCCATGTGAAGTCAGTATTATTTGTACTTGCAAGCTGGTTCCATGTGGTTCCACCATTCGTACTTTTAAAAATACCTGCACCCGGCAAGGCATCTGCGTTACTAAAGCCTTCACCGGTTGCAGCATACATAACATTATAATTGCCCTGATCCATAACAATAGATGTTATAGCGAGGTTTGCCATAAAATCATCTACCGGTGACCATGATGAGCCCCCATTGGTTGATTTCCATATACCACCTGATACACCGCCAATCCATATTGTATTTGTGCTGGTAGGATGAATTAGTAAAGCCCTTATCCTGCCACCGATATTTCCAGGACCTAACCAGGACCATGTCCAGATTCCTGCATCTTTAGGAACGGGCATATTGTTAATATGGTTCTTGGCTGCAACCAAAGCCCCAAAAGGTATTTTTCCATTCTTATCAGCGCGTTGCATATATCTAAACTTCATAGC
>JAUXFX010000191.1 GCA_030622635.1 Bacteroidota bacterium | reverse complement strand
CTAAAGTTGAACAACTACTAAATACACAACCAAACAAACTTTGGAGTTTATCATTGCAAAATCTTGGAAAAGAATATGCACTATGGACTAATTTCCCCTCCGACCCGTCAATGAATTGATTACCTTAAAATATATTTGTGATCTGCTCAAGAAATATTAAAAACAGCTTGGGCTTTAAGACAATTGTGAATATCACACCAAAAATTGCTCCCCAGAAATGTGCATTATGTCCAACATTATCTTTTGCCCTTTTTGACATGTATGCAGAATAAACCAAATATAAAATCCCGAAAATTGCTGAGGGAATGGGGATTGGAATAAAAAACAAATATATTGAACCGCCCGGATAAAGTATTATGCTTGAAAAAACTATTGCCGAAACCGCTCCTGATGCCCCGACTGCATTGTAATACACATTATCTTTGTTTTTATAAAAATCAAATAATATTGAAAAAATTATGCCTCCGATATATAACAACAGAAAATAAATATACGACTTTGGTCCGAAATGAAATTTTAAAAAAATCTCAACAACATCACCAAATGAATACAAAACAAGCATATTGATTATAAGGTGCGTCCATCCGTCGTGAATTAGTGCATAGGAAAAAAACCTCCAGCTCTCTTTCTTATGTTTGATTTCATAAGCATTAAAACTGAGCTTGTCAAAAACTTCGCGATTATTAAAAGCCCAAATTGAAATTATTGCCGTGATAATTATTATAAATATTGTCATTAATCTGTGTATAATCAATTTCCGAACCAAGAACACTATGTGGAATTAAATAAATTACTAATAGCACAATTGATGCAACTAATGCCCATCCTCTTTTTTCTTTGTTTTTTATCAGCCTGAAAAGTGCTATTAACCAAAAAATAAATGCTACTATTGTTTTATTGTCAGTAAGGTCATGTCCCCAGGGCCAGCCTGTCCAAAAAGCATTAAAAGCGAATTTCTGGACAATAGGGCCTAATATCAATCCTCCGATAAATAAACATATTGTTGTTATTAGTGTATAATTATATGCGTTTTTCCCTTTTATAATTACTTCCAATCCGGTTCTTATAGAAAAAACCATTGCAAAAAACATAAAAAATATGTGAGGGATAAGTATATAAAGCGGAACATGTCCTTTGAAACGAATAATAACGGCTTCATCAGTAAGTTTATAATCTTTACCGTTTTTTTGCAGTGTTATTTCATACATTACTTTACCTGCCGGAGGTTGGTGGGGAATGAAAGCAACCAGGTTTTCTCCTTCTTGTATCATAATTTTTTCTGTCCATTCATCATAGCTTTTAAATCTTTTATATTTAAAAATTCCATTGATAGATTTATCAGTGATTTTAATCTCAATTTTGGCATCATCATCACCACCATAAGATCTAAGCAATTTGTATTTTATTGACTGCTTATCAATATTTATTGTCCCCCTGACAGGATATGTCGGTCCTGTTGTTTTTTGATATATTGCAACTGTCAGCATAAAAATTATGGATAGAATCCAGAATAAAAGTGATTTGGTTTTGTATTTCATCTTATTATTTTTTTACATTTTCCAATGCGTTATAAATTGCCTGATGAATATTAGTACGAATATCCAGTTCCATAATTTTATTGTTTTCTGCATCAGGGTAAACCCTGTTTGACAGAAAAATATATATCAGGTTGTTTTCAGGGTCAGCCCATGCATAAGTTCCTGTAAAACCGGAGTGTCCGAAACTTTCAAGTGAAGCACTTTTGCATGTAGGTCCGTCTTCATCATAGACGGGTAAAGGTTTATCAAATCCGAGTCCTCGCCGGTTGTCATTAAGTGGAAATTGTTGTTTTGTAAATTCTTTAACCGTTAAAGTGTCAACATAGTTTATGCCTGCATATTCACCGTTCTGCAAAAGCATTTGCAAAAAGATTGCAATATCATTTGCATTTGAGAACAATCCGGCATGTCCTGATATACCTCCTAACATAGCAGCACCCGGGTCGTGAACATCTCCGTGAAGAAGTTGTTTACGAAAAACCTTGTCATCTTCAGTAGGAGCTATCCTTGATAATTCAAACTTGCTTCCGGGCAAATATGTTAGAGTTGTTAAACCAAGAGGTTTGTAAAAATTTTCATTTACATAATCTTCAATCGGTTGATTTGTGATGTTCTCAATAATTTCTTTAAGTAAATAAAATCCTAAGTCGCTGTATTTGTATTTGTTATTTTCCCTCAGCGGTGATTGGATAATACTGTCAATAATATTATAGAAGTAGTTTTTTCGGATATAAATATTTTCTGCAACTCTTACAGGGAATTTCTCTGAAATTTTATCATTGTATATCAGCGTGTCAAGTTTTACGTCAATTAATGTTGATTTAAAATAAGGTATCCATGACTGGAATTTTGCCTGATGAGCTAACAATTCACGGATTATAATTTTTTCTTTGTCAGTTCCTTTAAGATAAGGAAGATATTTACTTGCTTGCTGATCAATGTCAATTTTGCCTTCATCAGAAAGTTTCATTATTGCAATGGTGGTTGCAGCAATTTTAGTTAATGATGCAAGGTCGTATAAATCATCTTTTTTGACCGGGATTTTATTTTGATAAGTAAAACTTCCGAATGTTTTATTGTAAAATATTTTACCGTCTTTTCCTGCAATTATCTGGCAGCCCGGGTATGCTTTATTTTCAATACCGGATATTGCAATTGAATCAATAATATAAATATCATTAGCTTGAATATTAAATTCTTCAGGAACTGTGTATTTCAACCGGATTTTATCTGTTTCAAAACCGGTATTTATTGGAAAATCAAATGAAGCGGTTACCGGCAATTTGCCTTTTGATGCTATTCCGCCAAAAATAGTTTGAGCGGAAATTTCATGTGAAACCTGATTATCCTGATAAGAAATTATTAATGTTTCAATATTATCCGTGTCATAAAATCTGGAAAGAGAATAAGGATTTGCAAATATATTAAGAATAATTTTTTGATGTTTTCTGATGGAATTTATTAAATCAATAGTTTGCGTGCTAATACCGAAATCTTTAGAAGCAAAAATATTTGTACCGTGAATACTGATAATTATTAAATTATATTTTAATAATTGTGCTGATAATAAATTGATTTCCTGTTCGGTTGCTTCATCCGTAAGAGAATAATTATCAATTTTTGCATAATTCCCAATCATCTTTTGAAAATGATTAACTTCTTTTTCACCGATTACAACAGAAGCAATTTTTAAAGTATCAAGATTTATTAATGGTATCAGTTCATTATTGTTTTTTACAATGGTAATAGCCGATTCATAAAGTTTTTGTTTTATAAATTCAGCCTTATTATTTTTCAGTTCTTTATATAAATTTTCGGTTTTAACAGGTTTAAAATTATTCAGTCCTGATTTATATTTAAATTTTAAGATTTTTTTACATTTTTCATCAATATCCGATTGGGAAATTATTCCTTTTTTTACAGCTTTTTTGATTTTTTTAATTGCTTTTGGTACATCAGATGGTAAAAGCAGGATGTCGTTTCCCGCTTCAAGAGCTTTTACTTCAATATTGCCGGGTTTAAAATATTTTGTTACTCCTTTCATGTCAAGGGCATCAGTAACTATAAGTCCTTTAAAATCCATTTTATCTTTTAATATTCCTGTAACAACGGGCTTAGAAAGAGTAGTAGCTGTATTTTCCTGAGATTCATAAGATGGCAGATATAAATGCGCAATCATAATTCCATCCAATCCATTATTTATCAATTCTTTAAATGGGTATAATTCTAATGAATCCAGCCTTTCTTTAGAATGATTTACGATAGGAAGTGTTTTATGTGAATCTGTTTCAGTGTCGCCATGTCCGGGGAAATGTTTGGCAACAGCAATAATTCCATTATCCTGAAGTCCCTTCATGTAAGCTAAACCTTTATTTGAAACATTTGTCCTGTCTTCACCGAATGACCTGCTATTGATAACCGGATTTTTCGGATTGCAATTAATATCAACAACAGGAGCAAAGTTCATTTGGATTCCAAGACGCTTGCATTGTTTTGCGATTTCAGAACCCATTTCATAAATTAGACTGTCATTTTTAATAGCACCTAAAGTTATCTGAAAAGGAAAAGAAATTGTGCTGTCCAATCGCATTCCGAGCCCCCATTCGGCATCAATTGAAATAAAAAGAGGAGTCTTTGCAATACTTTGCCAGTAGTTGGTTTGTAATGCCTGCTTTAAAGGTGAAGATTTAAAAAAGGTTACTCCGCCAATATTATAATCCTTAATGTATTTATTAATATGATCAAAATAATCTTCACCCGGATTGTTGGCTCTGACGATTAATAACTGAGCTATGCGTTCGTCAGTGCTTAATGAATTAAAAACCGAATCCACCCAAATAGAATCATTTTTAATAAGAATAGGTTTGGAGTTGAAATTAAATGCATTGACGTCAGCAATCAAGCTTGTCTGAAAAATTATAAAAATAAATATTGCCTGAAATAATAAAAGAATCCTTCTCATTGAATTTATTGTATTTTCAAAAAAAAGCAAAAGTAAAGATTTAAGCTGATTAATTAACAAATTTATTCAATAGTTGGATTTAATTTTTTATAAAATCTACAAATTTTTTAAGTACGAAGAATGGATTTTACGGATAAGTGGTGATTTCGTAACCTGTCAGGTTGCCTTGAACCTGACCCATACGGGGCGTAGTCCAGGTTGAAAATATTAAATTTTTCTCATTGTTTTTTCGACCTGACAGGTACAAGGGTATAATGGTATAAAGGTATAAGGGTATTTCCCCCCTTATTTCCCCTATTTCCTCTATTTCCCAATTAATAATAATATTTGTTAAGAAATTTTCATTATCATAATCTGGACTACGCCCCGTATGGGTCAGGTCTTGTTGTTTATTTTCTTTTTTATTTACTGATCACTATTTTACCTATTTTACTAAATCCTTATAAATTTAAATTATAGAAATATATACCTGATTTGGTATTCCCTTATTACCATAGTATATTATTTGTAGGTGTTTATTTATATGTTACTTTGTCTTGACCACAGTGAAATATGCTTCGCATTTCACGAGTCAGGTACAAAGTAACCAAAAATCAAGAAAAAACGAAGCTATCTCCCCACAAGGCTTACCCACGCCCGCCGTTTTTTCGTGCCACCGCACTTAAAAATACCGGATTTTATTTTATTATAACAACTTTACCTCTTTCAATTGTGTTTAAGCCGCTTTGCAGGCAATAAAAGTACGTACCGCTTGATACCTCTCGGCAATCCCAAACTGTTTTTTCATTTTTTATGGTTAGCGTTGTTACTACCTGCCCGAAAACATCATTTATTAAAATGACATTCTTCCCCCCATTTGGGGGGATTGAGGGGGGTATCTCAAACACCACATAATCTTTTGCAGGATTGGGATAAACCTTTATTACTTTCTCATTTGTTATATTGTTTATGATGTTTGTAGTAGTGTCTGTAATTTCAAATACCCAAAAATCAGGATAATTTGTTGAGGTACCGGCATGAGGTGTGCATTCGACATCAAATGAAGGACCGTAATCTGTTTGACCGGCAATTACATAATTATTATCATTCATTTTTATTACACCGAAATCAATGTAATCATTTCCAATTCCACCTATACACTGTTGCCATTCAAACTCACCTTCGCTGTTTAGTTTTACTATCCAAATATCATTTTCATATTCACTCAATGAATGATTACCTATTACATCTCCGTCAAAAGAATTAGTAAAACCAATAAAAATAAATCCGCTATCATCTGTTTGAAATACATTTAGAGCAGATTCACTATTTGAGCCACCAAGACAATTTTGCCAGAT
>JAUXFX010000199.1 GCA_030622635.1 Bacteroidota bacterium | reverse complement strand
CGGACTTGGAGTACTTGCCGGCGATTATCTGAAACAGGCAAGCGATTCAAATAAAAAAATTACAGGTATCGGACTCATATATCGTTATGGTTATTTCAGGCAAAACCTTACAAAGGACGGAAGCCAACTTGTAAGTTATTTACCTCAAAAATTCACACATCTTCCGATTCAGCCTGTCAGGGATAAAAATAATAACTGGATAAAAATTAGTATTGCCTTGCCCGGAAGAACTGTATTTGCCAAAGTGTGGAAAGTAGAAGTCGGACGGGTTAATTTGTTGCTGCTTGATACCAATATTGATGAGAATTCTCTTAACGACCGTTCTATAACTCACCAATTATATGGTGGTGATAAAGAAAATCGTTTCAAACAAGAATTACTTTTGGGAGTTGGAGGAATACGTGTGCTTGAAAAACTTGGACTTGAGCCTTTGCTTTATCATTGCAATGAAGGACATGCTGCTTTTATCGGATTGGAACGATTACGTAGTTTTGTACAATATAAAAATCTTTCTTTTAACCAGGCACTTGAAGTTGTGAGGGCTTCCACTCTTTTTACAACCCACACCCCTGTTCCTGCAGGTCATGATGTTTTTGATGAAGACCTTCTAAGGACTTATATCCCACATTATGCCGACCGCATGAATTTGAGCTGGGACGAGTTTATGGGATTGGGACGGATTAATAGAAATGACGTTAATGAGAAATTCTCTATGAGTATTTTAGCTGCAAAGCTATCTCAGGAAATTAATGGTGTGAGTTGTATTCATGGTAATGTTTCTAAAAAACTCTTTTGTAGTCTTTATAAAGGATATTTCCCGGAAGAAATTCATATTGATTATGTTACAAATGGTGTTCATTATCCAACATGGACAGCAGGGGATTGGCAACGTTTGTATGAAAAAGAATTTGGAAAGGATTTTTTAAAAGATCAGTCAAATCCCGGGCTTTGGAAAAATATACATAATGTTGCTGATGAAAAGATTTATAAAATTAAAAATAAGCTTAAAAATAATTTGTTGGAGTTTTTGAAAGAAAAGCTTGTTGAAGATATGACCGGACGACATGAAGACCCGAAAATTATTTTGAAGACTATAGACTCATTAAACGAAGAAGCTCTAACAATTGGCTTTGCAAGGCGTTTTGCTACTTATAAAAGAGCTAATTTGATTTTTTATAATATTGAAAGATTAAAGAAAATTGTTAATGGCGACGAACCTATACGTTTTATTTTTTCAGGCAAAGCCCACCCCAAAGATATTGAAGGACAAAATCTGATAAAATATATTATTGAAGTATCGAGAATGCCGGAATTTATCGGAAAGATTATTTTCCTGGAAAATTATAATATCAATATTGCAAAAAAACTTATTCAGGGAGTTGATATTTGGTTAAACACACCTACAAGACCATTCGAAGCTTCGGGTACAAGTGGTGAAAAAGCTGTTATGAACGGAGTTGTAAACCTTAGTGTTTTAGATGGCTGGTGGGCAGAAGCATACAAAGAAAATGCCGGCTGGGCTATTAAAGAAGCAAGAACATATAACGACCAGAAATTTCAGGATGAGCTTGATGCCGAAACAATTTATAATATTCTTGAAAATGAAATTATTCCTGTTTATTATAAAAAAAATGAGAATAATATTCCTGCCGAATGGATTTCTTATGTGAAAAATACCATCTCGGAAATTGCTCCGCATTTTACAATGAAACGTATGCTTGACGATTATTATAGTAAGTTTTATAATAAAATGAGCAAGAGGTCAATAAAATTGCAGGAAAATAATTTTGAAAAAGCTCATGAAATAGCAGAATGGAAAAAGAAAATTCAAAATAATTGGAAAAACATAAAAATTGTTTCTGTTGCATTGCCCGATTCAACACAAAGACCGCTTGTTTTGGGCGATACTTTTAAAGCAGAGATTACTCTGGATTTGAATGGACTTAATGCATCTGATATTGGAGTGGAAGTTCTTTTCGGACAAAAAGAAAACGATAAGATTGATGAAATTATGTTTTCAAAAGAACTGAATTTATTGGAGTCTAATGAAAATACCACAAAGTATATTTGCGAAGTTCCAATATTGAAGCCAGGAGTGTTTGATTACGTATTTAGAATTTATCCGAAAAACACTCTTTTGCCTCATCGTCAGGATTTTGGTTTGATAAAATGGATTTAATCATGAAGCACAAAAGAATGATTATATAATGGAATTAGAAACTTGCGACACGAAGTTAGCCCGTATGGGAAATTAGAAATTCGGAAGAAGACCCAATTTCCAATTTCTACATCTTGAGTTTTTAAAATATATGTAACTAAAAATGTATTAACTACAAAAATATTAACACATGAAAACATTTTTGGATTGCTTACCGTGTATGATGAGTCAGGCATTGCGCGCCGGAAGAATGGCAACAGATGATGAGAAAAAAATAAAAGAATTACTTGATAGTATAGGAGCTATGATGAAAGACATACCTCTGGAAAATACACCTCCTGAAACCGGTGATATTATTTATAAGGAAGTCAGAAAAATAACCGGAGTTGACGATCCATACAAAAAAATTAAAGAATCGAATATTCAAGAAGCTATATCATTATATCCCGAATTAAAAGAAATTATCAGAAAATCAGATAATAAACTTCTAACAGCTATTCGTATTGCTATTGCAGGAAATGTAATTGACCTTGGAGTTGGCAAAGAATTTAATATTGTTGAAGATGTACGAAAAATCCTGAAACAAGAATTTGGTATTTTTGACTTCAATGAATTTCAAACACATCTTGAAAAAGCAAATTCAATTCTTTACATAGGAGATAATGCAGGAGAATCGGTTTTTGATAAAATTCTGATTGAAGAATTGAAAAAGCCTGTAACTTATGTTGTGCGGGATATTCCGGTAATTAATGATGTAACTTATGAAGATGCAGTTGCTTCGGGAATTGATAAAGTTGCAGAAATTATTTCTTCAGGAAGTTCAGCACCTGCAGTAATTCCTGAATTATGTGATGAAAATTTCATGGAAAAATTTAATGCTGCTGATATGGTAATCAGTAAAGGGCAGGGAAATTATGAAGGACTTTCAAATGTTGAACGTTCAGTGTTTTTTCTTCTGAAGGCAAAATGCCATGTTATTGCAAATGATTTGAATGTTAAAGAAAATGATATAATTTTGAAGGGAATTAATTCAGCCTACATTAGCTGATGAGAAGATACGCTTGGCTTATAATTATAAGTCGGCAGTCTTCAGTCGGCAGTCAGTAAACTCAAGACTGGAGACTGAAGACTAAATTCTTAACTTACGCATTGGCGAAATTTTTCAATTTCAGATTTCCTGAACGGTGAATAAAAAATATTGAAAAATATTTATAAAAAAACTTGCATTATGAACATTTGTTCATTATCTTTGCAGAAATAAAATATAAATAATTTTTAAAAAAGGAGGTAATTATGCCAGGAGGTGACAAAACAGGACCTGAAGGATTTGGTCCTATGACAGGAAGACGGATGGGTTATTGTGTTGGCAATGATCGTCCGGGTTTTGCTGATCTGACTTCGGGATATGGAAGAAGATTTGGCAGAGGCTTTAGAGGTGGGTTTGGTCGTGGAAGAGGAAGGGGTTTTGGATTTGGACGCGATTACGGATATTATTCTGATGAAAATATCCCAAATGTTTCAAACAAAACTTTAATTGAAAATGAGATAAGAATTCTCAAAGATCAATTATCGGTTTTAGAGAAACAACTTTCAGAAAATAAGGAAAATGACTAAACCTAATAAAGCAGGCAATAATTATTGCCTGCTTTATTTTATTTTGAAATAAATTTATTATTAACATAAAAAAGTAGATAAAATGAATAATTCTGGAAAAAATGAAAATCCCGGAAGAGGAAAAGGTCTCGGCCTTGGCGGAGGAAGAGGTCGTAATAAAGGCGGTGCTTTTGGAACAGGAGGCTTTTGTGTTTGTGCAAAATGCGGCGAAAAAGTACCACACCAGCGAGGTGTTAAATGTACTACATTAAAATGCCCTAAATGTGGTAAAACAATGATAAGAGAAGAATTGTTGAAAAAATGAAAACAAAATTTAAAGAACTTCTGGAAACCAGCTTTAAATTCAATGGACATAAATGCCCGGCAATACCTCTTGGTATCAGAACCGGATTAACTGCTTTAAAAAAACTCGGAGTAGAAGATACTTCAAACAAAGAGCTTTATTGTATTGCAGAAACAGGTCCTGTTCATGCGATGCACTGTTTCGTCGATGGTGTTCAAGTATCAACAGCTTGTACTTTTGGTGAGGGAAATTTTGAAAAGACAAATCGGGGAAAACTCGCATTTACGCTTATAGATGTAAAAGATAAAAAATCAGTCAGGATAGTAGTAAAACCAAAGCTTCAAAAGAAATTACTTGATTCGGAATTTATGAAACTTCGTTCACAGGGAGTAAAGTCTGAAGATATTGACTTCCAAATAGTCAATCCCTTGATCCAAATGGTAATAACTTTGCCTGATAATGAGCTAATGACTGTTGGCAAAATAAAAGAAACTGACTTTAAACCCCCTAAAGGTACTTTTAATTTAGTTATTTGTGAAGAATGCGGTGAAGGTGTTTTTGAAAATGCTATCCGTTACAAAAACGGAAAATTTATTTGTAAATCTTGTTTTGATAGCTTTTAAATTTTCAAATAATTATTGATGATTTTTGCAAGGTATTAAATAAAATTAACCAATAACCTTAAAATTTAGACATTATGGCTTACAAAATTTCAGAAGAAGATTGTGCTGCCTGCGGGTCTTGTATTGATGAGTGTCCTGTAGAAGCAATTTCAGAAGGGGATGATTTTTATACAATTGACCCCGATTTGTGTACAGATTGCGGCGCTTGTGCAGATGTTTGTCCGGTTGATGCTATTCATCCAGAATGAAAAATTATTTTGCATTCCTTTGCTCATTTGTCGGAAAGCAAAGCCTGAATTTACAAAATCGCTATTCGACAATATTGACGAAAGACTTGTAAATTCAGGATTTGAAGTGGAACAAACTCCATTTGGGTATTTTTTAGATTTAAAAGTTGATGCTCCCGCATATTCACTGGCAAGAATATTTAAAGATTTATAACAAATAAAAAAAATGAAAAAATTTTACCCTGATTCAGGTGTTGAATTGTCAAAATTCACAGCAAAACATTATGATAAGGTAATGAATGTTGCTTCTTTTGGTTTATATAAACCTTTTATAAAGAAAGCAATTTCAAATTTATATATTAAACAAAACGATAAAATTCTTGATTTTGGTTGCGGAACCGGGCGAAATATTTTATTAATGAATAAATATGTGTCTGATAATTCATTACTGATAGGGCTGGATATTTCTGAAGATATGGAAAAGCAATTTAATTTTAATTGTAAACAATTTTCAAATATTAAATTCATAAATAAAAGAATTGATCAGCCATTTGAACTTGATCAAAAATTCAATAAAATTTTTATCAGCTTTGTGATACATGGTTTTCCGCATGAAATAAGAAAAAATGTTATTAAAAATGCTTATAATCATTTAAACGCAGGAGGAACCTTTAATATTCTTGATTTTGCTGAAT